>SLKL01000470.1 GCA_007134625.1 Saprospiraceae bacterium | reverse complement strand
TTCTGGCTGTTGGTTTCTGGCTACTGGCTACTGGCTTCTGGCTTCTGGTTTCTGGCTTTGTGCCTTTGACTGCCTGAACGAGTTGGGGATTGGCGGGTTGACCGTTGACCTTTGACCGTTCAATTTACCGTTGACAATTATCCATTAAAAAAACTTCGCTACTTCCCACTTCCTACTTCCTACTTTATTTCTTTTTAACCACAAGAGCACGGAGGGCACAGAGGATTCATGAAGGAGATTTAGAATTCGCTATTTTCAATTAATCATTTGTAATTTTTTCATTCCGTGCAACTCCCAAAACCTTCAAACCTTCAACCTTCAACTTTCAACTTTCAACTTTCCACTTTCCACTTTCAAACTCCCAAAGCTATCAATTCAACGCAACCCATAATAAAGGATTACCCATCAAAAAAGGTAATTTCCCCAACCTTCCCAGGAGTTTTTCTTACCTTTGGACAGTTTTATTAAAAGCTTTTAACACAATGGTATCAAAATACTTGAATCTTTTTACGATTATACTTCTACTGATATTTTTTGGAAATCAATCACTTGAGTCTCAAACACTAAGGGGTTTTTCACCAAGTAAAGCTGCGAACCAGATAAGTTTTGAACAGAGGTTAAAGGAAAATATAGATTCCGAAACCTTTCGGTCTCATCTCTACGCCATAACATCAGAACCTCATCATGCAGGCAGTGAAGCGAGCCGTAGAGTCATTGAATACTTGAGTGAAGCAATGGAGTCTGCGGGACTTGAGGTTACCCATTATAATTATGATGTTTTGCTTGATGAACCGGGGGAAGTGAAAATTCAATTGATTTCCGGATCAGATAAAAAATTGATACCCAACAGGGAGTATGTTTATGAGCAGGATCCCTGGTCTGCTCATCCTGAATTGTCTCATGGGTGGAATGCGTACTCAGGATCAGGAGATGTAAGCGCGGAGTTTGTTTATGTCAATTACGGCACCAAAGAGGACTTTGAAAAACTGGATAGTATGGGGATGGATTTGGATGGAAAAATTGCTCTTGCGAGATATGGTAGGAATTTCAGGGGCTATAAAGCGAGATATGCTGAAGAGTATGGAGCAATAGGATTGGTTATTTTTACAGATGCTACTGAGGGGAGATTAGACCCTTCAGAAACCTTTCCACATACCGGTTTTCTGGATCATTCAGCTATTCAGCGCGGTTCATTGATTACTTTGGATTACTATGGAGATCCACTTACACCGCATGGACCTTCACTTCCTATGGACCATCCGGATACTCCCGAGCGATTAGATATCGAGGAAGTGGATTTGCCTGGCATTCCTGTCGCACCGATCGGTTCTGCCGCGGCTGCTAAAATCTTATCTGCTATGCAGGGTGAAAAAGCGCCGGATGACTGGCAGGGTGGATTTGATTTGGAATACAAAATTAAAAGCGGAGCTGAGGTAAAGCTCAACCTCATAGTGGATCAACCAAGAGAAATAAAAAGGATTACCAATGTAATAGGTAAAATTGAAGGTAGTACCTACCCGGATGAGTGGGTGATTTTGGGGTGCCATCACGATGCCTGGACATTTGGGACAGCAGACCCCAACAGTGGTACGGCCATGCTGCTGACTCTGGCGGATGCATTGGGTGAGCTCATGTCAGAGGGCTGGAGGCCTGAGCGTACAATGATTTTTGCTCACTGGGATGCAGAAGAATATGGACTCATTGGTGCTACAGAGTGGGTGGAACAAATGTTAGAAGAATTAAAAGCTAAAGCAGTGGCATATTTTAATGCCGATATGACTGTTACAGGAGCTCGATTCGGTGCCTCAGCAACCCCCTCGCTACATACCGGAATTGTTGAAGCAAGCCATTTTGTAAATCATCCTGACACTTCGATTTCGCTTTTTGAATACTGGACAAAGGACATTGAAACAGGAAGACCACCTATTGGCAGGTTGGGCTCAGGTTCAGACTTTGCACCTTTTGTGCTCTATGCGACAGTGCCCTCAGCTCAAATTGGCTTATACGGAAGTGTGCCGGTTTATCATTCTGCTTTCGATAATTTGTATTATTACGAAAGTTTTCTCGATGGTGAATTTAAGTATGGTTCGGCCTTGGCAGCTTATTATGGAGTGTTGACCACAAGGTTTGCCAATGCAGAAATAATTCCCTATGACTTTCATCGATATGCGGTAAAATGGATTTTGCATTTGGAGGAACTCGAAAAGGAGTTTGATGATGTAAATTTAAGCAACGTTAACTTAATGAATCTCCTTGCGCTGCTTGAAAATCAGACAGCTTTTTATAATGAGATGATCAATGACTTTAGTGAGCATGGAATACCTCTGATTGAATCTGTTGAAAAATTAAATAAAGAGCTGATAGGGTGGGAGCGAAACCTGTTTTTAGAGGAAGGTCTTCCATTTAATCCATGGATGCAAAATATTTTTATATCTCCTGATCCGTTTCAGGGGTATGCTGCCTGGGTATTGCCGGCTATTAGATATGTGCTCTTAAGTGAGGATGAGGTAGTAAAGGGTGAATGGGCTTCAATTATTGAAAAACACGAGAGTGCAGTACGTCAAATGTTGCTCTCCATGCATAGAATTAACGATTTCCTTTATGGCGAATGATTAATCTCATTGGGAACTTTGATTTTAGTCACTTCTTGAATTTGCAGATATCACTAATTTTGAATTATAAAAATAAAAAATATGGATTTAACTGAAAAGGTATCAAATATAATGACGGCCAATGTGCACCATGTCTCCAAGGATGATGAGTTGTTTAAGGCACTAAGGCTTATCCGTAATCATAAAATCAGACATTTACCTGTAGTAGATGGAAATCAAATTGTTGGGATAATCAGCAGTTCCGATCTAAATAGATTGACTTTTGGGGGGCTGTTTTCAGGAACCGACCCTGATGAAGAGGGAATATTACAAATGCTTTCCATTTCTCAGGTGATGACAAGCAAAGTAAGGACTGTATCAACGGATAGCACCATTAAGCAAGTTGCCGAAATATTTGCTAGAGAGGAGTTTCATGCACTACCCGTGGCGGACAGAGATGGAAAACTAGCAGGTATTGTAACCACTACTGATGTGATAAGATATATTCTTGAAAAGCACACTGCCTGGGTTTTTTAGATAAAAGATTATTCCGAAATAAACCACAAGTGAGAAGGACCACACCCTGTTGAGTATGCTGATCAAGTTGTGGCTGATTGCGAGAAAAAGTATATGCAAGAGCATTTGTACTAATGTCGCAATCGGCTACGGCATGCTCTTTTTTTGCCAGCCATAGTAAAATAGGATAAATACCAAAATCCCAATCGGTAACCACAGATGCCAATTGCCTCTTTTTGATCTTAATGGATTGTCGGGAATGCCATAAGATTGGTAGCCTGACCAAAAATAAGGATGACTGTAAACGGGATGATTTGATTGAATCAATTCAAGTTGGGCATATCTTAGTGCCGCAGGTATCGTTTTCCCATTGTAGAGATTTTTATAAAAAGTTTTAGTCATTTGCAGAGCTGTATGATCATTTATGGGCCAAAGGGTATTGATAAGGCTACTGACCCCTGCAAAAGCAAAAGCTCTGTGAACACTTTCAGGACCCTCACCTCTTAGTATAGGACCAAAACCCGTCTCACAGCCATTCAGAAAAACCAGATTAACCGGTATATCCATTTTTTCTATATCGATCAAACGAAGCAGATAATTGCTTTTATTGGGTTTATTCCCACTTGAAAAGGCAAAAAAGGACAATTCAGGATATTGATCGTGAGCATAGGCATGGCCACTTAAATGTAAAACCTGTGATTTGGAGGCCACTGATTTAAAGTTTTCTATTGTAGCATCCTCCCCTGTAAATGCAAGAGCATTTAAATTTTGGGATAGCCATTTTACCTCATGCACATTGTAGTTTAAGGCGGGTAGCGAAAACAAATAGGGGATGCCGGCTATACTAATCATTTCATTATTGTATTCAGGTGCAAATGCAATGAACTTTCTCCCTTCCGGTATGCGAATGTTCTCGTATTGTAGCTCCAGGCTCTTTAATGAATAGCTGCCAAAAATCTTGGTATCCTCAATTATGTATTTTGAGTCCTTGTCATCAGAAGTTGGTTTTTTCAATGCAGCCAACGGGATAACAGACGCTTCATCAACAGCTATAAATAATAGGTTTTCGGTAAAAACAGATGCAGCATCGGCAATAAAGTATTTGAATACTTTTTGGTTTAAAATTTCCAATGACTCAAGGTGTGTGCGATAAGCTTTGTGGTTTCCATAGACCTCGGGTAGTCTTTCAATTTCTTGTCGAAAATGTAGCACATCCGAAATAGCTTCCTCATCTAATGCTAATTTCTCGAAAAAGTATCCATTCTCACTCAATGCAATGATAAATAAATCTTCCTCACCAAAGAAATGGGTCAACAAGCTGATGTCGTTTCTTATTATTTCTTCGATAAAATCTTTATCGATCTGACTGCCCCCCATTAACTCGCGGATATATTGTCTTTCATTTCTCAGCTCACTCCTGAATAATTGTTCGCGCTCCAGTCTCAGACTTGCCAATTTCGCTAGGTTTTCTCTCTCCTCTTCATGATCTGTATCAGTCTCAGTCGGCAGCTTGATTACTTCCAGAAAAACGGAGTCGTATTGCCGCTTAATCTGTTCGTCTCTTTTTAAAACTTCTGCTACGACCTGATTCTCAGTAAGTTTGTACATCAGGTGTTCAATTAGTAAAATGGCACGTGAGCGATCGGAAAAGCGCAGAGCTTCCTCAGTCCATTTTTCCGGAACTGAAATATTGGAAAGTTCATACAGGGCATGAATTCCAGTCTCAAAAACAGACATAAAATCCCTGACTATTTTATTTTTTGTCAAGGGGATAAAAACGGAAGATAGATGATGCTCAAGTAAATTTGCTAACTCAACAGCATTACTGAAAACATCTTTTAAAAGCACCTCTTTTTCATAATCAGAAAGATCAGAGATGATAGCTTCCTGAAGAAGTGAGTAATTGTATAAGTTTCGGGCTCTCATAAGAGATTCCAGGTCATCAACATCTTCATCCAATAGCTTTTCGAATGGTTTAACCTTTTTTTCGCAAAGCTTCAGATAGTGTCGTGCAGCATCGTAATCACCAATTTTTATCAAAAATTCTGCTGCTGTATAATACATGTTGCAGTAAAAATGAGGATCAACATCCCCAATGCCTTCTAACCTTAATAGACCTTCTTCCAAAGCCACCATAGCATTCTCAAAATCCTCTATTTGATGGTAATACATTAATTCTATCTGAGTTTGAAAAACCAGTCCCTGACCACTAAATGGGTGATTCCTGTTCAGTTCTTGGAATTCAGCAAATACCTCCTCTGCCTTATGAAGCACTTCCAGATTGATGTAAAGCTGCATTAACTGCAAGAGGATGGATTGGTGAATCATGGGGTTATAGACATCAGGATGAAAAAGTATTTCCAGCGTTTTTTCAAAATACTCTTCAGCATCTCTATAATTGCCCATCAAATTATAAGTGTGGGCAAGATTTCTGTAATTGGTAAAATGATAGGCGATTTCATCAGGGAAATGCTCTTTGTCAATTTCGGTAGCTTTCAAGAGGTAATCCACTGCAATTTGTTGAAGTCCCATTTTCCCATAGCAAACCGTTAGTTCAGCATAGGTGAGTGTTTTACAATCCCACTTCATGAGACCTTCCAGTTGAGGGCATTTTTCAAGATTTGTATAAAAAATTTCCAGTGCCTGTCGATATCTTCCCAGTTCAATAAGGTGATATCCTAAAGCTCCATTGAAATCAATAAATCTTTGATAATCCAGTGAATCTGTATTGCTTAAAATAATGTCCCGACCCTTTTTGAAAATTTCAGCGGCACCGTATTTATCACCGGCCCGACTTGTCTGCCAACCTTCACTGAGAAGGGTAGAAAGTTGATCTCCTTTGGAATTGGATTGATCAGTAGTTTCAGATTCGGTCTCAATGGAAAACAATAAACCTGAGAAACTGATATATAGGACAAAAGTTAATGTTATCCTGAGATTGACATTCATCTCTCTTTTTTTTTAAAGAGCCGGTTAATATTTTACTCAGGCTAAAGATATAGAAAAAATTGAAAATCCGGGAGAAGTGAATTGAATGCCTAGTCGGAATCAATGTAGATTGAGTTTAGAATCATTCGAAATCTGTTGAAAAATTACTTAATTATGAGGCTCAAAGAAGAATGGGTTTAACTCAATAATCAGCTTGGTCTTGGTTTGGAAATTTTACACCAATCCCTCTCTTCTAAATATTTCAAGTAATTGATCCTCCTTCAACCCTGTTATTTTTGAGACAAAAGGGATATCCATGCCTTCTTTGAAAAGAGAGATTGCTGTTCTTGTCGCCTCTTTTTTGATTCCTTTCTCAATTCCTAATCTTTCACTAGTATCCAAAGCATTCTTAAAATCCCGATGTTTTTTAAGGTTCTCCTCATATGCTTCGCGATCTGATT
>SLKL01000435.1 GCA_007134625.1 Saprospiraceae bacterium | reverse complement strand
TTGATTCGCTCTGCCTCCTGCTGAAAAACCTCAATAAAAACTTTTCCAATGGCCTTTCTCTTGGCCTCAGGATCAGTGATGTCTTTTAGTTCCCTTAGGAACCAATCAGCAGCATTTACTCCCGTTACGTTCAGACCATAATCGTTATAAGCTTCCAGAACTTCTTCAAATTCATTTTTTCTCAAAAGTCCATTGTCAACAAAGATACAGTGTAGTCGATCCCCTATCGCCTGATGAAGTAAAGTAGCTGCTACGGAAGAATCTACACCACCTGACAAGCCCATGACAACGTGTTCATTACCCAGTTGCTGTTTCAGGCTGTTGACTGTATCTTCCACAAAGGCCTGTGGGGTCCAATTGGGAGTCAGTCCGCATATTTTGGATAAAAAGTTTTCAAGAATTTTGGCACCCTCTAAAGTATGTGTCACTTCAGGGTGAAATTGAAGCCCGTAAATCTCTTTTGAATATTTTTCCTGTGAAGATTTGTAGGCAGCTACCGGTATGTCGTGTGTTGTTCCTATTATTTCAAATCCATCCGGTAATTCTTTAATGCTGTCTGCATGAGACATCCAGATTTGAGATAAGTCAGATACATTTGCAAAAAGAGCATCATTTTTTACTTTTTTGAGTACAGCTTTACCGTATTCACGACTTGAAGACCTCTCGACTACTCCTCCCAATTCATGTGCCAGTAATTGTGCACCGTAGCAGATGGATAAAACCGGATATTTTCCTATTACATTGTCGAGATTGAACTTTAGAGCATTTTCTTCTCTGACGGAAAAAGGCGAGCCGGAAAGAATTACCGCAGCTGCATTTTCTAAAACATGCTTCCCCGCATTATACGGGTGTATTTCACAGTAGTAGTTTAATTCCCGCACTCTTCTTCCAATGAGCTGAGTATATTGAGAACCAAAATCAAAAATTATTACTTTTTGCTCCATAGAGAATGTATTTAGTCAACAAGGCCTCGACCTTTTTTTACAATTTTTCCGCTTGCTGTAAGATCAGTAAGTAACTTGTCGAGTATCCCGTTTATGAAATCTTTACTTTTGGCTGTGCTGTAGTTTTTTGCCACCTCTAAATATTCGTTGATAGTAACCTTTGTTGGAATACTTGGAAAGTGCAGCATTTCACAAAGTGCCATTTTCAGTAAAATCGTGTCTAAGGTAGCCAGTCGTTCAGCGTCCCAGTTTTCTAAAACAGGATTAATCAGCTCAGTGATTTCGTGATCTTTTTCTACAGTCAGTTCCAATAAATTCAAGCCGAACTCTTTCCATGTTTCATCATCAGGATAGTGAGTAGATAAAACGTCCCCTTCGCTGTCTGGTAATTCCTTTAAAACTCGTTTTACTGAACCTACAATTAAAGACTTGTCGTCTTCAAAGTTGCTGTAATGGTCCTCCAGGAGCTCCGTAAAAATTTCATTTTTTCTCAAAAACCTGAAAAGATCCAATAATGCCTTCATGTGGGCTTTTGTATCGGATTTGGAATTCAAATAGTTTTTGTATTCCTCTGTTTTTGAAAATTTCCTGTAAATTTCCCTGAGTACATCGGCATCTACTTTTGTACTGAATCCCTTTTTGTCAATTGTTTTTGAAAGTATGTCAGAGGCCTCAAGTGATGCTATGAGCTCGTTTTCATAAAGCTTGGGAGTGAACTTACGGTCTTCTTCTTTAGGGAGTAATTTCTTTTTTCGCTTTTCTTCTTCCTCTAGGGCAATCCGGCTTATTCTCATAAGGAGGTAAAGCGTAAACAGGAGTAATTCGAAGGATTTATCCACCCCTCTTTTATAAAGCTGAGTCAGTACTGATGGGGTAAGTTTTTCATCGGAACTCAGGCTGTATAACAATTGCATCACTTTGATGCGTACGTTTCTTCTACTCAACATTTTGAAGTAAGCTTAACTTTTGATATCACAAAGTAATACAATTGATCACTATTGCAGGTAGTTTGATCGTGTAAAACTTCATTATTTTATATAAAATTAACGGATGATTGTTTGATTTCGCTCCGGACCAACTGATACCATTTTAATTGGAGTATTTAGTTCTCTTTCCAGAAAGTCCAGATAATTCAAGGCTTCTGCAGGTAAGTCATCGTAACTTTTTGCATTTTCTATGGGCTGATTCCAGGAATCAAAGGATTGGTATTCAGCCTCTTTGATTCCATCGATCAAGTCGAAGGGTAGTCGATTGGTTTTGTCACCATTCGCCAGAGTATATGCCGTTCCTGCCTTAAAGCTTTCCAGAATAGTAAGTACATCCAATTTAGTAATGACGAGTTCAGTGACTCCATTGAGCATAATTACATATTTCAGCTGTGGGAGGTCGATCCATCCGCAGCGTCTCTCTCTTCCTGTGGTAGCGCCGTATTCTTTACCTTCAGTCATAATGGCTCTACCGGTCTCATCAAAAAGTTCTGTTGGGAATGGCCCACTGCCTACTCTTGTACAATAAGCTTTGGTGATTCCTATTACCCTGCGGATAGCTTGCGGGGGTATGCCAAGTCCGGTACATACTCCTGCAGTGATGGTATTGGAAGAGGTAACAAATGGATAAGTTCCGTAAGTGATATCCAGCATGGAACCCTGTGCACCCTCAGCGAGGACCTTTTTTCCGGTATTGATTAAATCATTGATAAAGTACTCCCCATCAATAATCTGTAACTGCTTTAGCGTTTCAACTGCCGCAAACCACTTTTCTTCCTCCGCTTGCAGGTCAAAATCGATTTTTGGGTAAATTTCAGCGAGATTCAGATGCTTCTTCTTCAGGTTTTGGTACCTGTCCTCAAAATCACCTGCTAACAAGTCGCCTACCCTCAGTCCGTTACGCCCTGTTTTGTCCATGTATGTTGGACCAATTCCCCTAAGAGTTGAACCTATTTTCGCATCCCCTTTCTGCGCTTCAGAGGCAGCATCCAGATACCTGTGTGTAGGCAGTATTAGGTGCGCTTTTTTTGAAATATAGAGATTTGATCTGCAATCCAGACCGGATTTTAGCAGCCCATTAATCTCTTTTTCAAATGTTATGGGATCAATTACCACTCCGTTACCGACTACGTTTTTTATTCCCGATCGAAAAACACCGGATGGTATAGTGTGCAATACATGCTTATCATTTCCAATGATGATGGTGTGACCTGCGTTGGGTCCACCCTGAAATCTGCAGATAGCATCGTACTGATCAGATAAGTGATCAACTATTTTTCCTTTTCCTTCGTCCCCCCATTGGAGACCGAGTAATACATCAACAGCCATTTGAATTTCTTACGTTTTAGAAGCCGCAAAGGTAAGTCCATTCTATGACAATATTTATTTTTTTAAATATATAATGACTATGATTTGCAGAAAAAAGCCTTTTAGTTTGTAGCTAATATCTTTTAATTTTGTAATTATTTAGGACCTATGACCTTTTCAGAGTCAATTTCTAAATAGTTACAAACATTAAACATCTAAATTGAACCCGCCAACCTCAGTTGGGGGCAGGCACTGATTAACGAACACCGATTAACGATATGCGATTTTAGAAGTGGTATTGATTTAGAACCATACCTTTAAATCACATCTGATTTAAACACCGAACACCGACGAGGCGATTTTAGATGTTTTATTGGTTTAGAACCATACAAATAATTAAACATTAAACATTAGTAACTTTTACGACCTATGACCTTTTCAGGGGTCAACTACTAAATAGTTACTTAATTTAAAGCATTGTGTGACTAATAACAACTTGTAGTGTAACACAAAATGTTTCGGGAATCAGAAGGTAAGAGTTAAGTGATGAGTCCACTCCGAAAACCCCTTTCTATTACAAATTGCTGCAAAATCCAATATCTTCGTCATTAGGTAAAATCTTTCCTCAACGTAGCTATGGCTACGCCTGCGGAATATTTTCCCTTCTTCCTCGATCTTGAATTTTTCGCTCATTTTCATGACGAAAAGGGTTTACGGAGTGGACTCATTGATTCATGCAATGAATCAATAAGTTGTGCAAGAAGCCAGCAGCCAGAAGCTAAAAGCCAGTAGCCAGAAGCCAGTAGCCAAATATTTACTCACGTATAAAATCTAATTCTCCTGTTTTAGGGTGATATTTTGCAATGGCAGAAGGAGCCTGAGCTTTTCCTGATTTCTCTGATTTATCAATGGGAAATGTAAAGTCACTTTGTCTTATGACTTGTGAGCTTATCTCCCCAAAATGGTTGGGGGTAGGATCTCCATGAACATTGGCTGAGGTAGAGAGTAAAGGACCACCCCATGCTTCAAGAAGTTTTTTACAGCTTCCGCTTTTCACTATTCTGATAGCTACACCGCCTTTATCATTAACAAGAGGTGGTTTGAGGTTTTTTGCTTTTGGGTAAATTATGGTTAGGGGTCTGTTGTGTAAACTCAGTAAAGTCTCAACTCTGGGATGAATGCTATCCACATACTCTTTCAGTACTTCTATTGAACTAACCATCAAAAGAAAAGGTTGATCTTGTGAACGTTCCTTAATTTGCTGTACTTTTGTTATTGCATTTTCGTTAAAAGGGTCGCAAGCAATACCCCAAACGGTATCTGTAGGGTGTAAGATAACTCCTCCGTCTTTTAAGGTATTAATCGCTTGTTCGAATTTATTCATTAATAGTGCTTTGTAGTTAAAAAAATAAAAAACAATAAAGAGAACGCATTGATAGATGAGCGCAAAGATACTTTTTAAAAAATTAATTTTTCTAATTCTGATATTAGCTTCGGTTTATCAGATGGGAAATAGTGCTCATATAGTAGGTGCAGATATGACTTACCGCTGTACTTCACCCGGAGAATACGAAATAACTCTCATTGTTTATCGGGATTGTGCAAGTATAGGAGCTCCATTTGATTCTCAGAGCCCTTCTCCTGTTACAGGAAAAATCACTGTATTTTCAGACGGGGGCTCCACCCGTTTGGAGGATATGATTATTCTTGATCCACCTGAGATTCAAAGAATTGATATAGAACCTCAAAACCCATGTCAGGTAGTCCCCTCTAATCTATGTGTTGAAAGTGGCACTTACCGTTTTAGAGTAAGCCTACCGGTTTCTGATGAATCTTACTTTCTGGTATATCAGAGATGTTGCAGAAATAATACAATTTTTAATATATTTGATCCCGGCGCTTCTGGAGCAACCTATTTTGTAGAAATTACTCCCTTAGCTCAGCAGTTGTGTATAGATAGTCCCGTTTTTGACGAATTTCCTCCTGTGTTGATTTGTAATAATTTTCCTTTTAGTTTTGATCATTCCGCATCGGATAATTCAGATAATACCCAGTTGGTTTACTCATTTTACAATCCCTTTCTTGGTGGTGGATTGGGAGGATCAAGACCTGATGATCCACCCGGCGCAGCTTTTGGACCTAATGGTGTTGCTCCTCAGCCTGCTCCTTTCCCGCCATATAATGAAGTTTCGTTCTTCCCCCCTTACGTTAGTAATAATCCGTTGGGTGGTGATCCCAGGGTAGATATTAATTCTTCGACAGGATTGATTGCCGGCACACCTAATGTTAGTGGTCAGTTTGTCGTTGGCGTTCAGGTTCAACAATTTTTCAATGGACAATTGGTGAGTACGATCAGACGAGACTTTCAGTTTAATGTAAGCAACTGCGAAAGTTTATTGGAGGCGAGTGTGAGGTCAGATGACTTCAGGATGCCGGACACTTATATACTTAACTTTTGCGGCAAATTAGACGTGACCATAATTAATGAAAGTCGGGCACTTTCAGGTGGACGAATAGAAGAAGTAAAATGGGACTTCTTTCTGGAAAATGATACTTTGACGAGTACTGCTTTCAATGGCAGTTTTAGTTTTCCGGAAACCGGTACTTATGATGGCAAGCTTGTATTGAATCCAGGACAGTCTGGTTGCTCTGATACAGCCCTTATTGAAGTAAATCTTTTTCCGGGTATTGAAGCAGGTTTTAGTTTTGACTACGATACTTGCTCGTCAGGTCCGGTTGCCTTTTTGGACAATTCCCTTGCACCGGAAAGTGAAATTGTTTCCAGAGACTGGAGATTTAAGCAAGACAGAACTTCAAGTCAGACTAATCCGGAATTTGAGTTTTCTACATCAGGCATAAAGCCCGTTACTCTGACTATTACTGATGATAATGGTTGTGAAGATACAGTTGAGGATGTAGTGCCCTATTTTCCCCTTCCGGACATTATCATAGTCGAACCCCAAAAGTTTATTGGTTGCAGTCCGGAGACTATCAGATTTACCAATTTGTCTGAATACCTGTCAGATGATTATGAAATTACCTGGTCATTCGGTGATGGGACATCTGCTGAAGGGGTTAATGCCGAAAATGAGTATGAAACGCCAGGATTATACGATATTCTTATTGAGGTTGTTTCGCCATTTGGCTGTGAAGCTTCCCGTTTTTTCCCATCTTATATTGAAATACTAGATGGTCCTACAGCTGGGTTTTCTGTCTTACCGGAAGAATTGAACGCATTCGATCCTTTCGTTGAGATTG
>SLKL01000366.1 GCA_007134625.1 Saprospiraceae bacterium | reverse complement strand
ATAAATTATCTATGTGGTTAAAAAAAATGAAAAAATCTATGTTTATCTGAATTTAGAGAAAAGCCCATGAATCCACGTTTTTTTTCACCACAGAGGGCGCGGAGTTCACAGAGAATTCACGAAGGAGATTTAGAATTCCCTATTTTTCCATCTTTTTTTTGACAATAAAAAGTTCGTGCGTATATTTCGGAATCAAATACAGTAATCGATGCCAAAAATTGAGCACAACAGTCAGGAAAATGAGTTTCGGTTCAATGAATTGAAACTCTACGCTTCCACTGAATGGCTGGCAGAAAACAAAAAGAAATACAGGCAGGTTTTTGACCGCTATGCCACCTCATATATATATGCAGAACTCAGTTTTCACAATAAATTGTTCGACAGGGAAAGTTGGGAAGTTCAGGTGGACCTAAAGTGTTTTAATGCCAAGGATAATCACAGTCAGGTGTGTGCACTTTCTGTAAAAAGGAAAGTCAGTAAATACGACCCGATCGTTTTTATACGTGAAGGATGGGGTAATAAAAAAGAGGGTGTATTCTGGAAAAGAGGTACTTACTACTGGGATGCCTATATTAATAATCAGAAAGTCGCTACAAAGTATTTTTATGTTGAAGATGCGGGTAGCCCGGTGGATATTGAAAATAACCCATATCTGGAGTTGGATTCACTGAAGCTTTATGAGGGAGAGTACGATGACGTAGCGGAGGAAAACAGAGCGTATTACCAGAAGTTCAGCAGCGAAGACACCAGGTATATTTATGCTGATATAATTTTAAATAACAAAAACCTAAAGACCAACTGGCAGTGTGAGCTTTTTGTCAAGTTTTACAATCAGGCGCGAGAGCTCAAAGGGCAGGTTGTTAGATTACAGCAGATCAGACCGGATGAAGATCAGATCAGGATTACTGCAGGATGGGGGTCAAATGTAAAGGGCTCATGGAGAAAAGGCCGATATACGGTCGAGTTGGTCTTTATGGAGGAACTACTTGCAGTTCTTCCTTTTGAGGTGGGCGAGGAATACCAGGAGGGTGTTGGGGTGCTTCAGTTGCCTGTTCCCGGAATGGGTGGAGTGTTGCAGATCGCCGATGATACCAATGGCAGCTTTGATGAGTTGATGACTCAGATGGATGCATTGATCGGGTTAAATGAAATAAAAAAGCAAATCAGGGATCACGCGAGGTATATCCGTTTTTTAAAATTGCGAAAGCAAAAGGGCTTCAAAGAGAAAGACAGTATAAACGTTCACTCTGTTTTTATTGGTAATCCGGGTACGGGTAAAACAACTGTAGCCCAAATGATGGGTAAACTCTATAAAAAAATGGGTTTACTCAGTAAAGGACATGTTTTTGAAGTGGATAGAGTAGATCTGGTAGGGGAGTATATAGGACAAACTGCTCCAAAAGTAAAAGAAGCCATTGAAAAGGCAAGGGGAGGAGTATTGTTCATCGACGAAGCTTATGCACTAGCAAGGGCAAATGACGATACTAAGGATTTTGGTCGCGAGGTAATTGAAATTCTGGTGAAAGAAATGTCCAATGGTAAGGGCGATTTGGCGGTAATTGTCGCCGGCTATCCCAAGGAGATGAAATACTTTATGGACAGCAACCCGGGCTTGAAGTCCAGATTTAAGCACGTCTTTAAATTTGATGATTATTTGCCTCAGGAGCTACAGCGAATAGCACGGTATGCGGCAAAAGAAAAAGAAGTGGTACTCAACCCCAAAGCCGGAAAATTAATAGATCAGATTATTGTTGAAGCTTTCAGGAACAGAGATCGCAGCTTTGGTAATGCGCGTTTTGTCTATGACATCGTCGATAAAGCAAAAATAAATCTGGGTCTTCGTATTATGGAAGATCAGGGTCTGGAGGAGTACGAAAAAGTAGAACTGGAAACCATTCTGGAAGGAGATGTAAAAAAGATTAACATCAGCAATGTTAAGAAGCGACCCCAGATACCGATTGATGATGTCTTACTGGAAAACAGTCTGAAAGAATTGGATAGTCTCATCGGGATGGACAATATCAAAAAAGAAATTCGCGAATTGGTCGATCTTGTCAGCTACTATCATTCCATCGGCAAAGATGTACTCAATAAGTTATACTTACACACGCTATTTGTTGGTAATCCGGGAACAGGAAAGACAACCGTAGCCAGAATACTAACCAGAATTTACAAAGCGCTGGGAATACTGGAGCGAGGGCATATGGTGGAAACCGACAGACAGGGTCTTGTAGCAGGCTATGTTGGGCAAACAGCTCTAAAAACTACCGAAAAAATCGAAGAAGCGCACGGAGGGGTTTTATTTATTGACGAAGCTTATTCCTTATCCAATAGCGCAGGAGCTGGTGGGGATTTTGGAAATGAGGTCATTCAGACCATACTTAAGAGAATGGAGGATCAGAGGGGTGAATTTTTTGTTTTTGCAGCAGGTTATCCCGACAATATGGAAAGTTTCTTAAAGGCCAATCCGGGCTTACATTCCCGCTTCGACAAAATGCTTAAGTTCGATGATTATTCTCCGGTTGAACTAATCAGTATTGCAGAGAAGATGATTGGCGATGAAGACCTCACCATCAGCGCTGAGGCACACGAATATTTGTCGCAATACCTGTCATTTATCCACAGAATGAGGGATAAGTATTTTGGAAACGCCCGCTCTGTGCGGTCGATCGTGCTGAATATCATCAGGCAGTACAACCTCAGATTAGCCAAACTGGTAGCCGAGGGTAAATCACCTGAAGTCAAAGGAAGAATTGAAATTCAGGATGTCAGCATATTGGAAATGAATAAAGATCAGATGGTATTTACCAAAAGGGCTATTGGATTTTCAAAATAAGAGGCTTTTGTGACTTTCATTACAATCCATTGGCATGCCTCTTCCTACCTTTGTAGCAGGAATACTTAGCTAAAAAAAGTAATGATGAAAAGTAGTGGGAAATACCTATTTCAACAATATATGCCCATCTTAGAGTGGCTGCCGAATTACAAAAAACAGTACCTGAGGAACGATCTCATCGCCGGTCTTACGGTCGGAATTATGCTGATCCCGCAAGGTATGGCTTATGCAATGTTGGCGGGTCTTGATCCGATTCACGGTCTATATGCTTCAACCATACCACTGATACTTTACGCTATTTTTGCAAGCTCGAGACAACTAGCTGTAGGTCCGGTTGCCATTGTCTCTTTATTGACTGCTGCAGGAATTGCTTCACTTCAGCCTGATTCAACAGCCGAGTTTTTACTCTATGCGGTTACGCTTGCATTGCTGGTTGGTATCATTCAACTGGGGATGGGGCTATTAAAATTGGGATTCATTTCCAATTTTCTCTCTCATCCTGTAATCAGCGGATTCACCTCAGCGGCTGCCATAATAATAGGATTGAGCCAACTCAGGCATTTATTGGGAGTAGATATGCCGGGCAGTGATCAAATTCAGGTGATATTTTATCACCTCTATTTGAATCTTGGCGATATACACGGAGCGACTTTCTTTCTGGGGTTGCTAGGAATACTCATTATAAAAGGCAGTAAAAAAATTCATCCTGCGCTCCCCGGTTCATTGCTTGCAGTAGTTCTTGGCATCCTGGTAGTCACTTTTTCTGACCTAAAAGACAATGGCGTCAGCATACTCGGAAGTGTGCCGGAAGGATTACCTGAACTGATGATGCCATCATTTGATACTTCGGTTTGGTTGGCTTTGTTGCCCATAGCTTTGACGATTTCATTGGTTGGTTTTGCAGAGAGTTATGCTGTAGCCAAGACAGTCCAATCTAAACGCAAAGACTATCAATTAAACTCCAATCAGGAACTAATTGGGTTGGGAATGGCAAACCTCGGAGCCTCTGTACTTAAGGGATTTCCTGTTACCGGAGGGTTTTCCAGAACAGCAGTAAATGATCAGGCCGGAGCAAAAACAGCTTTGGCTTCCATAATTAGCGCCCTTTTGATTATTCTGACACTACTTTTCCTGACCCCACTTTTTACCAATCTTCCTACAGCCATACTTGCAGCCGTGATTATCGTTGCAGTAATTGGATTGGTTAATATAAAAACGCCTGTTGAATTATGGAAAAAGGACAGATCGGATTTCTGGCTACTGATAGCTACTTTTTTGATCACCTTAACCGGAGGAATAGAAACCGGAATTATAGCGGGTTTTGTACTTTCTATTATCCTTGTAGTTTATAAAGCTTCGAAACCGAATATTGCGAGATTGGGTAGAATACAAGGCACACATATATTCCGAAATTTGGAAAGATTCCCTGAGCTTGAAGAAAGAGAAGACCTTTTAATGGTGCGAATGGATGGACCTTTTTACTATGCCAATGTCGATTATGTGAAAGGAAAAATTGATGGGTGGATTACTGAAAAAGGGTCACCACTCAATAAAATAGTTTTTGACTGTCAGACCATTACTTCAATTGACAGTACTGCTGCTCATGCTTTAATAGATTGGATAACCGATTGGCATAAAGCAGGCTATGTGGTCTATATCTGTGGTGCAAAAGGTCCCGTTAGAGATGCACTTGAAAGGTGGAAGATAATTGAAAAAATTGGTCTCGACTATTGTTTTTTAAGTAATGAATACGTCATGGCAAGGATAGAGGGAGACATAGATGATGAGGATAAGAAAAAAACAGATGACTATACGTTTCAGTCGAATTTGCCAAATAAAAACAGGGAGCCCTAAAGATGGACTCCCTGTTACCAAAAAAAAGACGATTTACTTAAAAATTCAAGTTCACACCCGCAGTAATGAATCTGGGGGTTGAAATTCTGATTCCTTGTGGTCTTCTGCTGACAATATACCTGTTGTCAGTTAGGTTTTTTACAGCTACGTTTAAGCGAATGGGTTGGTTGCTGAATTCATAAAAGAGATTGAAATCCACCTGCCAGTGACTGTCGATTAGTCCATTTCTTCCATTTGGACTTGGAGTGGTGGTATTTAGTACATCAGTATACCTATCTGATATGTAGAATGCAGCGAGTCTGAAGCCCAGGCCAATCTCATGTTTGAAATCTACGTTTTGATAAATCGTTAATTCCGGTGCATATGGGGTTCGATTGTTTTTTGCATTAACTAACTCTTCATCAATAAGAAAAAACCTGTCGCTATTGAATTTCGAATTCATCATTGTCAAAGAAGTCGCTGTTCTTAAATCAAAAGTTTCATTTGACCTGCCTAAATCCAGATACAAACTAGCCTCAGCACCATAATGTCTCGTTTCTCCTCCATTGACTAGACCTGCTCCTGTACCTCCGGATGATTCAGAAACCGGAATAATTTGATTTGAAAAATCCATATGAAAAAGAGTTAGTTCACCAGAAATTGGATCCTGAGGATTTAGCCTTATTCCCAACTCAGTGTTCCAACTTAATTCTGCATCTAATTCGACAACCTGTCCACTTGCTGTAATGGCATCCTTTAATCTGGGTGGAGAAAATCCTCTGTGAATACCTCCAAATACAGTCAATCCATCTGAATAATTAAAATTAAATCCCAGCCCCGGGATTAAAGCAGTAGTTGAAGATGAGTTTGATACAAGTGTATCTATTGACTCACCGGCGAAAACACCTCTTAAAATTTCTCTTTCGTAATCGTAATGTTCCAATCTTATACCGGCTGAAACTGAGAGCGATTTAGAAAATTTAAAAATGTTTTGTGCATAGGCACTCCAGGCTTCTCCAGTTCTGATTTCATCACTTCTAAGAAAACCTGACGAGGCATCTTTTTTGCTTCCATTTACCCTTTGTTCATAAGCTACTTCTTTTACAAATCTGGCACCTGCTCGTAACTCATTCCCTGTTTGATTAAACGCATCATAATTCCATCTTATCCTGGGCTCTATTCCATATACCTCAAAGCTTCGATTTCGATTTCCTGTGCTATTTCTCATAAAAACAGCTCCACCCGGAACTGATGTATCTCCCCAAATGACACCGGTTTGATTGCTTGTATTGGGGTCATATGAAAAATCCTGCCTTCTCCAGTTCCGCGATACATTATACCCGAAAAGTGTAGTGTTTAATCTGAAATTTGGCGAAGGGGAATATGAATAATTCAATGAGGCTGACTCTCTGCTTACAATTAATAAATCATCAGGTGCCATCAAAATGTGATCTTGGTTCCCTGCATCATACATGGTTTGTGTTAACCCGATATAGGTCGAATTGGATTCTTCTCTGTAGATACCCAATTTTAGACTTAAGGAAGAGACGTCATTAATTCGAAAATTAAATTTTCCATTGATGTCGTGTATATCAAAACCGACATAGCCTACCTTATCAGCTCCTTTGTAAAGATAATTCAGAATAAAACCGGCATTATCTGAGGAAGAACCTACACTTCCATAACCACTAAAATAGCCACCACTACCAGCGTTCAATATAACCCGAAAAATTCATAAAAGGATAAAAAAATTGGGCTAAAATGCTTATCTTTAAGGTGTTAAAACAAAAAAACTAACATTTTAAAAAGCCCAATTTTGAGGAACAAAAATACACTATTT
>SLKL01000225.1 GCA_007134625.1 Saprospiraceae bacterium | reverse complement strand
TTTTATAAAAAAAAATAATGTAGTTAAAGTAAGTCATGGATAAATTTGATGACATATGGCGAAATAAATTCCAGCAGGAAGATCCTCAACCGGATCAATGGAATACCCCATCGGATAAAGCCTGGGAATCTATTGCCGCGGGAATTCGCATAGCTGACAGGAGGAAAAAGATACTTCCAATTCTATTATTGTTTCTCCTCTTTGGCTTTCTTGGCCTGATGTTTATTGTCGGGTTAAAAACAGGAATCTTTTCCCCTGAAAACAATAAAATATTATCTGATAAAGAAAATCAAGCTGATCAAATTTATACTTCACAAAATGAAGGATTAATAGTATTGCAGGATTTCTCAGACACCCATTTACCCGAAAGTAAAAAGCAGGAAAAAGCCCTACCATCTAGTAATAACAATCAGCTATACAGTGAGAGTTCAACCATAACTGACGCCTCAGATATCATTGATGAGGAGTATCAACATCCTGATGGTAATTTCAAGAAATCTAAGGAACTTCCGTTCAAAAATCAGCAATTTCCAGAATCTGAAAGAATCATAAATGACTTAAACAATAATTTAGATGAGAAAAAAAGTGGATTCGATCAGCGAGACGGAATGTTTCACAATGATTTAAAAGTTGAAAATAAATTTGATGTAGAGAATATATCAGGTAAAGAAAATGGCTTTCCTTTATTTATAAATGAAAAAATTCTGCCCACAAGAGAATCAAAAGTTCCCACGAACCCAATCTCTCTTTATCCAAAAAACGAATTATTGTTAACGGCTAAAAATAAGCCATCTGCTGTCAAGAGTAATTATTGGTCTGCAGGATTTTATGTAAGCCCGTTTTTATGGCAACAAAATTTAAGTCAGTCCTACACTGAGCTGCTTGAGCCGTTCGAATTTAATTATTCAAAGATCAGTTTTGGCATTAGAATGGGAGTAGATGTAAATCGGAAGCTAAACGAGTCTTTTGAATTGTATTTACAGCCGGGATATTCAATAATCTCCGGCACATCAGGGCATAACAGCACCCTTGTTTATTCTATATCAGAAGAAACTCAGGATAATCATTCGAACAGTTATAATATAGACATGGCAACACCTTTTGGTTTTGCAGCTGCTGATTTTCAGTTAATCAGAAAGGATGAAATAGCAACTCAGGAAGTTGAGTTAAACCCTGTTTTTGAATCTGATTTCAGTATTCATGCAATATCGATTCCCATTGGTCTTAGATATTATCCTTTAAAAAGTTGCTCATTTAATCCTTACATAAATACGGGATTAACTTTCAACCAAATTTTGACGACCGAAAATAAGCTTACAGAGGTTCGCCCAAATCACAATGCCTTTGATTCAAAAACTATCAAGGGAAGAAAAAACATATCCAATAACTTAAGAAAAAGCAATTTGAATATCAACTTAGGTATTGGTTCATCCTTCTATCTAAGAGACCATATAAAGCTAAATATCAATTATCAATATGCTTATGCAGTGGGTAGTATCAATATATCAGAAATCAACTCGAATAGAACTCAAAGTCACGAACTGATTTTTTCTGTTTTAAAAAAAATTGATAAAAATTAAATATAATTTTCAAAACCTGTAAGGCAAATACGGGTTATGCTAAATAACTAATCAACAAAATTTCTTAACTTAAAATCATTAAAGCATGTTAAAATTTCTTTACACTTTAGCGTTCACTATTCTTTTTAGTTTGAGCGCATTCAACCAAACTACGGTTTGGGACATTATTTCGGATAGCCCGGATCACCTTACTCTTTCCGCTGCTATCGAACAGCTTGAATTAGATGAACTCCTTAGCGATCTCGATGAAGAGTTCACCGTTTTTGCACCAACTGATGACGCTTTTGACGCCCTTGACCCTGAATTTCTGGAAGAGCTATTAGACGATGAGTTATCGTTGCTATTCGTCATTCTTTTTCACGTTGCGGAGGAAACAATTTTATCATCAGACTTATTTGATGGAGCAGAAATTGAAACGGCAATTGGTTTAGAAGCTATAATTAGTATCATTGGCGATGATGTTTTTATAGAAGACGCTTTAATAACAGCAGCAGACTTGATTGCAGATAATGGTGTAGTACATATTATTGATGCAGTAATGATTCCAGCAGATGAACCATTCACAGTTTTTGATATAATCTCTGAATCAGATGATCACCTAACGTTACAAGCTGTTTTAGAACAGACTGGATTAGATGAAACTTTGAGTGATCCTGATGGTGAATTTACTGTTTTTGCACCAACAGATGATGCTTTTGAAGCCATAGATTCTGCAACTCTAGAAGCTATTTTAGCTGATGAAGATTTACTTACTGACATTTTACTTTACCACGTAGTAGGTGCAGTGGCTTTTTCTGATGATCTGGAAGATGGTCAGGAAATAACAACCTTACTCGGACAGGATATAGTTGTAACTTTTGTCAGCGGAAATATTTTTATCAATGATGCTCTGGTAACTGTTGCTGATTTGGAAGCCGATAATGGCGTAGTACATGTTATTGATGCAGTACTTATTCCTGAAGCAGATGAGCCATTCACTGTTTTTGATATAATATCAGAATCTGAGGACCACCTTACACTACAAGCAGCTATTGAAATTGCAGGACTTGATGGAGTTCTTAGTGACCCTGATGGAACTTTTACTGTATTTGCACCAACAGATGATGCCTTCGAAGCTATTGATCCCGAAGTACTCGAAGCTATTCTGGATGATGAAGATCTATTAACTGCAATATTGCTTTACCACGTTGTAGGTGAAATCGCTTTCTCTTCAGATCTCGAAGATGGACAGGAAATTACCACACTACTTGGACAAGATATTGTTGTAACCTTTGATAACGGAAGCGTTTTTATTAATAATGCCCTGGTAACTATTGCTGATTTGGAAGCCGATAATGGCGTAGTACACGTTATTGATGCAGTGCTTCTTCCTGAAGTAGATGAGCCATTCACTGTTTTTGATATAATATCAGAATCTGAGGATCACCTTACACTACAAGCAGCTATTGAAATTGCAGGACTTGATGGGGTTCTTAGTGACCCTGATGGAACCTTTACAGTATTTGCTCCAACAGATGATGCTTTTGAAGCCATAGATCCTGAAGTACTAGAAGCCATCCTAGATGATGAAGATTTACTAACTGCAATATTGTTGTATCATGTGGTGGGTGCAATAGCCTTCTCAGATGATCTCGAAGATGGACAGGAAATTGAAACTGCTCTTGGAGAAAATATTACGGTTACTTTCGAAAATGGCAATATTTTCATCAATGATGCGCAGGTAACTATTGCTGATTTGGAAGCCGATAATGGCGTGGTGCACGTTATCGATGCAGTACTTCTTCCACCACTAGGTCCTTGTGTTGAATTTGTTGGTGGTCCTTTTGGAAATTTTAACGAAGAGCCGTTTAATGGAGCTCCGGCACCGGGACCTGATGGAACTTGCGAGGTTTTCCAATTACCTTTCGGAGCTTGGGCAAGTGAAATTTATGCAGTTGAAAATTTCCAGGAAGGTGTAGAATATACTTTCTCAATTTGTGAGGGTGCCGGAGCAGGTAGCTGGGAACCGGAACTAACAATATTTAACGCTGATGGACAATTAGTGACTTTTGTTCAGGATTGCGAAATAACATGGACTGCAACCTATACAGGGACTTATTTAATTGGTATCAATGAGGTCGGTGCTTGTGGTGCAGCATCGGATAACCTCGAAACAGATAATGGATTTCCAACTTTAACTTGTACAGGAGTAGAATTACCTGAAACTGTTTGGGATATAGTAGTAGGAAGCGATGTACACAACACCCTTGAAACTGCTATCAATGCTGCAGGTCTTGTTGAAACCCTTCAAGGAGAAGGTCCATTTACTCTATTCGCGCCAACTGATGATGCTTTCGATGCATTACCCGAAGGATTACTTGAGGCTCTTTTAGACGATCCTGACGGTGACTTAACAGATGTACTTTTATACCATGTTCTCGCTGGTCAAGTACTTTCTACCGACCTAAGCGATGGAATGGTTGCTACTACTGTTCTTGGACAAGATATCGTAGTTACCATTGAAAACGGAAATGTTTTCATAAACGATGCTCAAGTTATTATAGCAGATATTCTGGCACAAAATGGTGTTGTACATGTTATCGATGCAGTATTGGTTCCGGATTTAAATACTACAAGAAATCTTGATGTAGTGGATATTTCCATTTACCCAAATCCAGTATCGGATTACCTACAATTGGATCTGCCATCAGAATTAATTAACCAAGATGTTACAGTTGAGGTAATTAATATTCAGGGACAAACAGTTCAGCAATTCAGGTTTAATGGAAATGCTGAAAACCTAAATGTCTCTAATTTGCCTGCAGGAACTTACTTACTAAATATCATTTCTGATAATTTCATCGGAAGAGATAGATTTATTAAGCAATAAATAGTGGATAAATAGTTTTCATATCAAACCTTTTTTGGTTTAATTTAAGTTTTGGAGCTGGCTCATTCGGGTCAGCTCTTTTTTTTTGAAAAAGAATAAATGGAAGTGAGGGCGCAAAGGAGTATTCAGAATTTACCTGATATTATGTATGATCGCACAAAAAAAATGAATGTAAAATAGAATACGCAGATTGATCAAAAAAAGAGAAACAAACACGCCATGAACACTAGCCATCAAGCTTATCCAACTCCTCTACTGCTTTATCCCATTTGCTATTTTCCTCAATCAACTCATCTTTCAGGCGGGCGTATTCTTTGGAAGCTTCAATACTTTCAGGTTTGGAATGAAAGTCAGGGTCACTCATTTTCTCCTCAAGCTTAGCTATTTTAGATTCTATTTTTTCGATATTGCGTTCACAATAGCTTATTGTCCGGTTGAGTGTTTTTCTCAATTGAAAGTCATCTTGCTTTTCGTTAGCCGATGAGTCGGATGTATTTCCATTGTCAGATTTGGTATCCTTCTTTTCAAAATCTCTAATATTCTCTTTACCCTTTTTGGAAAGAAAATAATCAATATCTCCGAGATACTCATGAGTTTTCTTGTTCGAAAATTCAATGGTTCGGTTTGAAAGACCTCTCAGAAAATCTCTGTCGTGGGATACAATAATCACCGTACCTTCAAACTGATAGATGGTTTGCTTCAGAACATCTTTAGCCAACATATCGAGGTGATTGGTAGGCTCATCGAGGATTAAAAGATTAAATGGACGCAGCAGCATCTTTGCCATTGCCAAGCGGGAGCGCTCACCACCTGAAAGCACTTTTATCTTTTTTTCAACATCATCATTACTGAAAAGAAAATTCCCTAAAATTCCTCGCAGTCTAGGGCGTAACTCATTCGGGCAGCCCTCTTCCATAAATTCAAGCAAGGTCAATTCACCATCGAGTAATTTATCCTGGTTTTGGGCAAAATATCCAACCTGAACATTATGACCATACTCAACCTCTCCACTATCTCTTTTAAGCTGATTTAAGATCAACCTGATAAATGTGGTTTTACCCTCACCATTTTTCCCTACAAGGCTTACTTTCTCTCCCCTCCTGATCTGAAAATCAATATCTTCCAGAACTTTTAACTCATCAAACGACTTGGAAAGACGGCTGGCTCGCACTACAATATCACCACTTCTTGGAGGTGGCTGAAACTGAAAACGAATGGTAGTGGTATCCTCTTCAGGTCTTTCTACCATATCCATTTTTTCTAATTGTTTCTCCATTGACTTGGCCATCTTGGCTTTGGTAGCTTTCGCCCGAAATCGGTCAATAGTACGCTGCCTATCCTGAACCTCTCTTTGTTGATTCTGAAAAGTCCGTAACTGATTCTCCATTCGCTCCTGCCTGGATTTTTGATAGAGAGAAAACTTTCCCTTAAAATAAAATGCAGTGCCATTCTGTATCTCAAGTATGGACTGGGTAGCATTTTCTAAAAACTCAGCATCGTGACTGACGATCAACGCAGTACCTTCAAAATGGGATAACCATCCCTCAAGCCAGATGATTGACTCCATATCCAGGTGGTTAGTTGGCTCATCAAGTAATAGTAAATCCGGTCTTGCTAATAGGATTTTTGCAAGTTCAACCCGCATACGCCAACCACCACTCAGTTCACCTACTTTTTTCTCAATATCAACAGGTGAGAAACCAAGACCTTTTAATATTTTTTCAGCCATGGCCTCCTGATTATATCCACCAAGAAGTCTAAATCTTTCCTCTAATTCGCTAAGCTTAATTCCCTCTTCAGCATTCAGTTCGTGCCCTGATTCCGCCTTCTCTTTTAGATCATTAAGCTTGGACTCAATTTTCTTTAATTCTTCAAGGCCTGACAGACAAGCTTCCTTCACTGACGGCTTTAAATCAATATTGATATCCTGATGTAGAAAGCCGATTGTCGTACCTGATGGCATCGCAAATGACCCCTCATCGGGCACCTGCATCCCTGCTAAAATCTTCAGCAATGTGGATTTACCACAGCCATTTTTTCCTATTACACCAATCTTATCACCATAGGTCAGGTTCAGGTTGATACGATCAAGCACAGCCCGTT
>SLKL01000068.1 GCA_007134625.1 Saprospiraceae bacterium | reverse complement strand
TATTACTATCTCAACGCATAATATCTGCTCAATAAATGGTAAGAACGAGGATAAATCATTTATGGAGGCGCTTAAATAAAATTGGTGGGAATAGTCTATGCTGTACAAAGTTGTAATAAATTGTTGTCCAAAACTTTCTCAAAAAAACAGCAAATCATTCAGGTACAATTCCAAAACGCTCTAGATAAACCTCAGCACTATCCACAGGCACATACCTCATTGCCTCAGAATTTATGCAATATCTCAGACCTGTTGGCCGTGGACCGTCCTCAAATATATGCCCCTGATGGCCTTCACAGCGCATGCAGACAACCTCTATTCTTTGCATCCATAGCGAATTATCTATTCTGTATTCAATCAATCCGGGTGCCAGGGGTCGATAAAAACTTGGCCACCCACAACCACTGTCGTATTTATGATCAGCATGGTAAAGCGGCATATCACAACCCGCACACACAAAAATCCCTTCGCCTTCAAATTTATTGTATTTTCCGGTACCGGGTCGTTCAGTTCCTTCCTGCCTAAGAATGTAGAATTGTGATGGTGTCAGTTTATTTTTCCAGTAATCATCACCCTTTTCCATACGCTCTACATTTATGGGTTCAATATTACCAAAAATTAAGCGCTCATAACCCGGGTCAACTACTTTGTCGTCATTGGGAACCTGTGAAACACATGAACTTGAGAATAGTATAAAACCTAAGAATATCAGAAATAATTTAGCGTAAGTTATGTCCAATTTCATCGCTGTCTCTTTTTAATTTTTCTGAATCTCTTTTCATAGTTAGAGTGGCAATCTTATTGATGCTCCAGCCTATCCCTATGAATACCGAATACCCAATTACCAGGATGCTAAGAATAGATCTGAAACCATCTACCTGATACAAGGAATTTCCCGTAAATAACCAGGCCGTGAGAACAGACAGGGTTGCCAAACCTACAAAAGAATAAATGGAAATCGGCCAGTACCCGGGCTTGTTTTCCATGGCAAAGAAGAATACTGTGTTAAAAATAGTGTAAATCAGAATCATGGAGACAAAGATTCCCCAAATAAAAATGGTTTTCTCAGGCACCGGAGCAAAGCTACTCATCAGAAGACCTGCTCCGATTATAAATACTCCGGTTAAAAAAGTAGTACCTGCAAGATAGGGTGGGTATTTCAAGAATTGTACGGGATCCATAAAAAGATTTAATGTTCTGAGGTGCCGACAATTTCTCCGTAGAGATCGTATTCAGTTGCCTCGGTAATTTTTACATATGCAAAATCACCTAGACGGACAAATTGTTCACGTGCATCCACCAATACTTCATTGTCCACTTCAGGACTATCGCCTTCTGTCCTGCCAATAAAGTACCTTCCCTCTTTGCGATCAAAAAGCACTTTTAAGGTTTTACCCTCCTTTGACATATTTTTTTCTAAAGAAATCTCTCTCTGAATGTCCATCAGTCGCTGCGCCCTGTCATCCTTGACCTCAGCAGGCACATCATCTTCAAGTTCATAAGCGGTTGTATCTTCTTCATGGGAATATTTAAATACGCCCAATCTGTCAAATCTGATCTCGCGGACAAAATCGCACAACTCCTGAAAATCTTCTTCAGTTTCTCCGGGAAAACCGACTATCATAGTAGTGCGCAGCGTAATTTCAGGTATCACCTCCCTGGCATAATGCAGCAAATCCGTCATTTCTTCACGAGTAGTTTGCCTTTTCATCGCTTTCAACATCCGATTAGATGCATGTTGGAGCGGGATATCTAAATAATTACAAACAGCTGCATGTTTTTTCATGCTGTCAAAAATGTCTCTGGGAAATTTATTGGGATAAGCGTAATGCAAACGTATCCATTCGATGCCATTGACTTCTGCAAGACGATCAAGCAACTCGGGTAACATGCGCTTTTTATAAATATCCAATCCGTAATAAGTAAGTTCCTGGGCAATCAGCATTACTTCTTTAACTCCCCTTCTCGCAAGGCCCTCGGCTTCTTCTACAAGAGATTCGATAGAACGAGAAACGTGCTTTCCCCTCATTAATGGAATTGCACAAAAGCTGCAAGTCCGGTTACAGCCTTCAGATATTTTGAGATAGGCATAATGAGGAGGTGTGGTAATTGACCGCTCTCCTATGAGGTCATGCCTGTAATCAACTTTAAACCGACTCAAAAGGGCTGGCAGATCCAATGTCCCAAAAAAACCATCTACTTCAGGGATTTCAGCCATGAGGTCATCCATATATCTTTCCGACAAACAGCCGGTAACATAGAGTTTTTCAATATTTCCCTCTTTTTTGTGTTCTGCATATTCCAATATGGTATTTACTGATTCCTCTTTTGCCAAATCAATAAAACCGCATGTGTTCACTACAATTATACCCGCATCAGAATCATTTTCCTCATGCTCAACCTCTATACTACCGGCCTTCAACTGCGAAATGAGGTTTTCTGAATCTACCAGGTTTTTTGAACAACCAAGAGTGATTACATTGACCTTTTCTTTATTTATTTTCTTCGTTTTCACGGATGTTTATTTTAAAACTGCAAAGTTAAGCTGAGTTAGAAGGATAGTTAGCGTAAAAGACACTTTTATTGGCTTGGAATCATAAAAAACTGCATCAACTTCGCTTGTTCCGTTGACTTGATCTTTTATTTCTTCCGGAAGAGTTTCTATCATTATTTTTACCGCGATAATTGCCTTTTCTTCGATTTCCGGGTTTATTACTTCTACCCCTTCCTCTTCCCGATGAAGTGCGCCTATTAGATGAATGATAATCAGGACCCTTCCCCAGCTTTTCCGGTAGGGAAATTTTGGGAACTTCCTTTTCAATCAACTTCTCAATTTCCTTAAACCGCTTTATGTCGTTATCGTTCACAAAAGTTATTGCAGTGCCGGTAGATTCAGCTCTTGCCGTACGACCAATTCTATGAACGTAATCTTCAGGATCCGGGGGTACGTCATAATTTACTACCAAGTCAATACCTTCCACATCAATACCTCGGGACAAAATATCTGTACCTACAAGAATTCGTACTTGTTTCGCCTTGAATTTTTGCATCAGTTTTTCCCGTTCCTTCTGATCTAAATCAGAGTGAAACTGTCGGACTTCCTCACCGGAATTCTTAAGTCTTCGACTTAGGTTTTTAACTTTTTCTTTAGTAGAGGCAAAAATAATGATGGATTTAAAATCATTATTTTTCAAGATACCACCGAGCAACTGGTCTTTTTGGTTATCATATGCCATGTAAGCCTGCTGAACAATTCCCTCAGCCGGTTTACTAATTGCGATACTGACTTCCTCATATCCGTCCATGATGTTTTTTGCCAATTTCCTGATATTGGGCGGCATGGTGGCAGAAAAAAGCAGATTTTGTCGCTTTTTGGGTAGTTTGGATATAATTTTCATGATATCGTCATAAAAACCCATATCTAGCATACGGTCTGCTTCATCCATGATGAGGTGCTCAAGACTACTCAGATCTACTTTTTTACTGCCTAAAAAAGAAATCAATCTCCCCGGAGTAGCTATAACTATATCGGCTCCCGATCGAAGTGCTCTCTGTTGTGTAACAAAAGTCTGTCCATCTCCCCCTCCATATACAGCGATAGAAGTGGCATTTGTAAAGTAAGAAAAGCCTTCAATCTGCTGATCGATTTGCATGGCTAACTCTCTCGTCGGAGCTAATACCAAGGTATTTACACCTTTATTCTTATGTTGCAACAATTTATGCAAAACGGGAAGGATAAAAGCAGCGGTTTTACCGGTACCCGTCTGTGCACATGCAATCAGGTTTTTATTTTCTAAAATAATGGGAATGGCCTTTTCCTGAATAGGGGTGGGTTTTTCAAAACCCATAGCGTCCAATCCTTCCAATAACTGAGGGTGAAGTTTAAAGTCTCTAAAATTCAAAATAACAAATTAATTAATAATTGAGTCCAATCATAAAAAATACAGACTGAACTCATTGATTTACAACGCTGCAAAAATAGTTATTTTTTTTAACATCAATGACCTCAAGCTAATTGCTTCCATCTTGTTGGCAAACAAGTTTAGTAAATACACTATCAATTATCAATTATCCTGATACATCCTCACAACATCAATCCTGTCAAAAATTAATTATTTTCAATCTTCAATTTTCAACTTTCAATTAATTGACCTCCAAATCCCCTCCACTATTACCGTACACAACAAACTCCGGGGCGAAATACGACTGAGCTTTTATCAAACCCGCAGGGAAGTTTCCTGAATAGGCGACATGAGTACTGTATTCAAGTACATAGGTGCCTGTTGGAACTCGATCGATGAAAAAGTCTGTCTGAGAATCTCCGGGTGCATAGTAGTACCACAAACCATCCTGAGACCTGTATCCACTTAATTCATTTCCGGGTTCCAGTGCACTTGGTCTCAAATCTCTGATCTGAATGTACTCCATTGGGCGGTCCACCTTGAGGATTATTCTGGAAACCAGTTTTTGTCCTACCTCAAGAGCTTCATCCTCCTTTAACTTCCTCAATAAAGGACCGGTTTCTGTCATCTCCTCTACCATCCACTCACGTTCTAGACTTATCGGCTGCTCATCGCTGGATTCAGCATCCACATTTCTGATATCCTCGAAATACTGATGATAGACCGTACCCCAACTGATATTATCGGTAGTATGTTTTATTCTTAAATCCATTTGAGACGGGGCATCTTCAATATCCGTTCTGAAATATCCGCTTCCGGGGGTGACGTCATCCATAGACTTTGGCAGTCTCATACCATTGACCTGAATATCATCTACTTCCGTAATGGGGTTGATCTCTCCTCTACCGGCAAAAAGCGCAGAAATGGTTTCAACTGTAGCACCGGTATTGGGCCAGCCATTTACCCTGCGGTGATGCATAAGGTATTCCTGAACTTCAGCAATTTCCTCCTCATAGCCGCCAACAGCATGCATTAATTCAATAAACCTGCCGTGGATGAGTAAGCTGTTGCTATACCACTGCCATCTCTCAGAAGCCGGTATAAATCTGCCCTTCCCCCTTTCATATCTGCTTCTTTCCAACATGCTTTCTACAATTAGCTGAGCGAGTTCATGCTCCTCCAGCAGGTGGAAAGTAATACCTAAAGTCGCCTGTTGCATATTCCCGAGTTTTGCCCAATCTCTTTTAGCCAGTTTTATCAATTCATCCCACTCCTCAAAATCTGTAGCCCAGGGTTCAAGCACAGCTTTAACATGCAAGTAAGCCACCAAAGTAGAACTGATAGTGCGATCTTTGTCCTTGTAGAACCTATTGTATTGATCGCGTGCGCTTTCGTCCAGAAAATTTAGTGAATTGCGAATCAGCGGACCCATATCAGGCACCCTGTATTGAATGCCATTTCTATGTAGATTTCCTATCCCACTCAGTATTTGTGTGGTGATGAAGAAATTGGACCGGCTACCTGCAAACCATGAAAATCCACCATCCCTGTTCTGTAAATTCCTCAATTCATTAATGGATGCATCCATCTGATGCCGTATTTGATTCGTATTCAAAAGCAGCTGAAGGTTATCGACAGTTTGTTGTTGCTGCAAAGCCCTATTGTTCCAAGGAGTATGCTCTATTGGGATTTCCCGCAAATCTTCATTTCGCAGCAATTCTGCTGTAGGCTTATTGTTGGCAATCCAGGTTTTTATATAATCCTTAATAACAGGGTTCTCCTCTACCCTATGCAAAGCCATACGTGTTTGGTAATAATTGCGAAAATGTGCGAGACTGTTGCGCGCGTTTCGGTTGGCAGCAACAGGCATAGATTGTATCGCTAGAAATAGCGGATCTGCCGTGTACTCAAAAACAGTTGATCTAAGGCCTCCTTCGATTCCATCATTGAGCCTTAATGTACGTTCCAGTTTTTCTCCATTTTTTAAGAAAAAAGGAAAACTCTCCGTTATCCAGATATTGGAGGATAAAATCTGAATTAATTTCCGCTCACCATCTGACGCTGACGATGTCCCTCCACTCACTGAAAACTCCAATAGTGCAGGCGCATCCGCAGGTACATTTAACTTAAAAAAGCTTACCTCAGACCCACCTGCTTCAAATGAAAAATCCAATTGTGCATCCTCAGTAAACCTCATCGTCCAATCCTCTCTTGTAACTGGATCTAAAATCTTTATAGCTAAGTTACCGGCATCAGCTTCATCAGCATTATTGATAAGACGAACAGGCAATTTAATCCTATCATTTTGCATAAAGAATCTGGGCCAATTGGGCAAAACGATTAGATCAGAACTCGTCTTCACCTCATAAGAAGCAATAGCATGGCGGAAATCAGAGTCAAGCGCCAATAGTTGCAGTTTCCAGTTAGTCATGGCCTCATTCATCTCAAAATCAAGATAGAAATATCCATTTTCATCTGTTTGGATATCCGGGAAAAAGAAGACAGTTTCGTTGAGGTTTTCGCGAATATGTTGGAAAGCATCTTCAGTGGCCACTTCTGATTCTTCAAGCATTTTTTCTTCTGCTAATGAAGCATCATCTGGAAGACTTCTCTCCTGAGCTGCTGCCATTTCAACATTATCTTGTTCGATTAGCGGTACAACGTAATCC
>SLKL01000340.1 GCA_007134625.1 Saprospiraceae bacterium | reverse complement strand
CTCGCTGCAAACCTTGGTTCGGCAGGCTCACCAACCCTATTTCGATTCACCACCTTCTGTGGGAACAAGCATGCTCAATAACCTCCAAGGTGCTTGAAGACCTTGTAGGTTGCTCAGCCCACTATACTCAGTCCAATTTAAAATACTGCAAAAAACACACACCTCACCCCTCACTAACCTTTCAGGTCTTAAAGCTCCTGTAAGGTTTTATTGCTCAAAACCCAAAAACCGAGATCAAGATCCAAAGTTCTCTTCCCACGCTGCAAACCTTATTTCGACATGCTCAATAACCTTATTTCGACGTGCTTGGTTCGACAGGCTAAACCAACCACAATAACCATCAGGGTGCTTGAAGACCTGGCAGGATTTTGTGTCGTGTTGCGTCATTCAGACATAAAATTAGACTTCCGATAAATAATGCGAAATCTGCAATCTGAAATCAAGAAACTAGCAATCCCAAATCAAAAAAATTTCAACTTTCTCACCACCTCCGTTGGGAGCAGGCAATCTTCAATTTTCAATTTAAAAACAACAATCCACTCCGACCACCCTATTTCACCACATCAAACGGCAAAGTTTGAATCAGACGGTCTGAATTACTGACTTTCAGGAAGTATTTACCCGGGCTCAGGAAACTGACATCGATCTGACTTCCGATTTCATTCACCCTGTGAACTTGTTTGCCGGAGACATCAAAAATGCTGACCTCCGTTGAAGACTGATTTGCCAATTCATCATCCATAATTAAATTGATGACGTCTGTTGTAGGGTTGGGGAAAATTTCAATATCGGCAACTACTTCAACATCTTTTGTATTACTAACGACATCGCTCAGGTCAAATCGCCATACTTCGCTGTACAAAAAGCCACCACCTCTATTAACACCTCCAAAGAAATATACATGATCGTTTAATACCATAGAACCAGGTGCCCAACGCCCCACTCTACCATCAGCAGGTGAGCCGGGGTGATTGGGAAGTCTTTCCCATTCATCTGTTTCGTGCAAATATCTGTAGAACTCACCTTCAATCAAATTAAAGTGATCCTGACCATCTCCACTTATCACAAATCCATAACCACCGTACTGAAACTCCTGTCCGGCCACTCTAGAACCATTGGGATGATCATTCATACGCGTCCATTCTTGTTCGCTGGGATCAAATCGATACCAATCATCATAATAGTTAGGTCCTGCATGACCAAATCCTGCATACACATAACCTCCCGCAGTAAAATGAAACGGGTGGTGCCTTGGCGGTCCGGGAACATCAGGCATTTTCTCCCACTCATTATCAGCTATATCATATACCCACCAATCATTGACATTGAAGTTGTTATTACCAAAACCCATGTATATTTTCCCATCTAAAGCCACAAAAGCGGGGTGACTTCTTCCGTTACAGGGACAAGATGCCAACTGCGTCCAAACTTCGGTTTCCGGATCGTATTCCCAAAGGTCATTCAAATATTGCTGTTGACTTCCAAAACCGAAATAAGCCTTTCCTTCATATGTAGCGGCATAAGCAAAACTTCTGGGCGATCCCGGAAAATCTGCTAATCGTATCCATGTATCGTTTTCTTCATCATATCTGTAAAAATCATTAGTCCCTAATGGTGAACTTTGTGCAGTTGTTCCGGAAAGTAAATAGGCGGTATCATTTAAAGTAAACGTAACGGGATGGTGCCTTGTGGTAACTTGCGAGTCATTCATTCTTTCCCATTGTGCTAGAAGGTCGCTTGAGAAAAATAATAAACTGATAAAAAGTAAAAGTATTGATTTCATGAGGTAGATTTTATTACTAAGGAATGATACTAAAAGTAAAAGTATATAGAAATGTTCATAAGCTCACATCCCTAAGGGCTTCTTAACATTTTTCTAAGATTAACAACAATAACAGTTTTTCAGAATAGAGATATAAATACTGAGTTAATAATTTTGGCAATGAAAAATGAATTTTACAAACCCCTCCCCCTATTTTTTTAAATATTTCTCCATTGCTCTTTTTCCAAATTAAAAAAACTCATTAGCTTTGGGCTTCATTTCAAAAACGTCAATAAATGAATTTACACGAATATCAGGGAAAACAAATTTTAAAGTCATTCGGAGTACCTATACAAGAGGGAAAAGTGGTTGAAGAAAAATCGGGATTACTTAAAGCTTATGATGAACTGAGGGCTGAAACAGGAACTGAGTTCGCAGTGATCAAAGCACAGATACATGACGGAGGAAGAGGTAAAGGAGGAGGAGTAAAACTAGCCAAAAAAAGAGACGAAGTAGAAACGATTGGGGGCGAGATACTTGGAATGATGCTAAAAACACCCCAAACTCCCGGAGGATTAGATGGTGAAGGAAAATTAGTGCGGAAAGTTTTGATAGCGGAAGATGTTTACGCTCCTGATTTCGATGCATGTGATGAAATCTATATCTCTATCCTGACCGACAGAGAAACCAAGTCCAACGTCATTATTTATTCCACTGAGGGAGGTATGGATATTGAGGCTGTAGCAGAAGAAACGCCCCACCTTGTCCATAAAGAAATTGTGGACCCCGCCCTTGGCTTACAGGGATTTCAAGCCAGAAAAATCGCTTTTAATCTGGGGCTTAGTGGGCAGGCATTCAAGAATATGACAAAGTTTATCTCAAAACTGTACAGAGCCTTTACCGGTGCTGATGCGAGTTTAATTGAGATAAATCCCTGCCTCAAAACAGGTGATGATAGAATATTAGCTGTAGATTGCAAGATGACAGTAGATGAAAGCGCCTTATTCAGGCACCCTGATATCAAGGAAATGAGGGACATACATGAAGAAGATCCAACAGAAGTAGAAGCTAAAAAATTCAACCTCAATTACGTCAAATTAGACGGAAATGTAGGTTGCATGGTAAACGGTGCCGGATTGGCGATGGCGACTATGGATATGATCAAATTATCAGGTGGTGACCCGGCTAACTTCTTAGATGTTGGTGGAACGGCAGATGCTGCAAGAGTTGAACAAGGATTCAGAATCATCCTGAGTGATCCCAATGTAAAAGCCATTCTGATTAATATTTTCGGAGGTATTGTACGATGTGACAGAGTAGCTCAGGGAGTTGTGGATGCTTGCAAAAACATGGAAAATCTGAATGTGCCTATCATCGTGAGATTGCAGGGAACCAATGCTGAAATAGCGAAAGAGATAATAGACAATTCAGGTCTTGAAGTCAGATCAGCAGTCCTTCTCGAAGAAGCAGCTCAGGCTGTTAAGGAGGTGCTTTCGTAAGACATACATTTAAACCATTAATGCTATTCTTAATGATTTGATTATTTGTTTGTTCAATGTTTGTTTGTGTGGTGGGATAAAAATCCCGTAGAGCCTGTCTCGGCGGGATTACAACTGACGAGAGATGTCATTTTTGTAGGAATAACAAAAAAATAAATCAGAACACCGATGGGGTGATATTATTTTTTGGTTGTAATTTCAATACCACCCCTTCGGGGTTTAGGTTAATTTGTAAATCATTTACTACAATAATCCCATCCCTTCGGGATTGTACAATTAATGTCCAAAAGTTATTAAGGGTTGATCTAAAAAATTTACATTTGCCAATTTCCCCGGATAGTAAAAACATCATCCATAGTTCAACTTTTGAGAACTATTTGTATATTTGTTTTATTAATTCTTAAATGAAACGGATAATTGCGAAAAGAACACTCAGAGAATTTTGGGAGAAGCATGCTGATGCTGAGCAGTATTTGAAAACTTGGTATGATACAGCTAAAACTGCCAAGTGGTCGTCCCCAAAGGATGTTAAGAATACTTATATTTCAGCAAGTATTCTTAAAAAAGGTCGAGTAGTTTTCAATATAAAGGGAAACTCATATCGACTTGTAGTTAAATTTAATTATGAGAAACAGTGGGCATTTATTCGATTTATTGGCACTCATGCTGATTATGACAAGATAAATGCTGATACTATCTAAAAATAATAGATTATGGATTTAAGACCTATAAAAAACGACTTAGACTACCGAAGAGCACTTGAGCGGATGGAAGTGATTTTTGATGCCCCAATTGATACACCTGAAGGCGATGAAGCTGAAATCTTATCATTAATGATAGAAAACTATGAAAACGAACACTACACAATCGATGCACCAGATCCAATCGAAGCTATAAAAATACGAATGGAAGAATTAAACCTTCGTCAAAAAGATTTGATTGGCGTGATTGGCGGCAAAAGCCGAGTATCTGAAATTTTAAATCGGAAAAAGAAATTAACTGTTGAAATGATTAGAGAATTAGAACGGGTACTTCAAATTTCAGCATCAGTCTTAGTGAGCAACTATCAACTGGTGAAAAAATAACAACAGGCTACAGCTTTATCATCAAAGCTTCAAAATAAAACCTTTATTATTCTGACTGAAATTTCAGTAGAAGGATAGATACTTAATTTAAAAATGCTCAACCATAGTGGCTGAATTTACCAAGCTGAATACGGGCGAAAATCAACAGAAAGGAATTAGCCTTCAGGAGCTTACCAACAGGATTAAAAGGGTCGTTGCACTTAATTTTGCATCACCCATCTGGGTAAGGGCTGAAATTGCTACCCTAAAAACATCGAGGGGACACAGGTATCTGGATCTAATCCAAAAAGAAGCGGATTCAGACCAAGTCCTGGCAAGAGTTCAGGGTAACCTTTGGTCAGGAACCTACCTTCAGCTCAGCAAGCGAATGAAGGAGGACATTGACCTGATCATAAAAGAAGGTCAGGAGGTACTGCTCGAAGTTAAGGTTAATTTTCACTCACAATATGGATTGAGTATTCAGATTGTTGATATTGATCCAGATTTTACCATTGGAAAATACTTTACCAAAAAGCAGCAGTTATTCGCCAGGATATTAAAGGAGAAACTACATGAACCGCAGAAGACGCTGCCTATCCCCATGGTATTACAGAAAATTGCTGTGATTTCATCCTCCACTGCTGCCGGCTATATAGATTTTGTAAGACAAATTGAAAATGTTTCTGATCGGATGCATATCCAACTCGATCTGCACCAAAACTCCATGCAGGGAACAGCAGTTGAAAATGATTTAATTCAGAATCTGGAAAAAATTGAAAGCGGAAAAGAGCAATATGATCTTGTCGTTATTATTAGAGGCGGGGGAGCAAAACTCGATTTAATGGATTTTGATAATTATAACTTAGCAAGAAAAGTAGCCCACTACCCTATTCCTATCCTGACGGGAATTGGGCATGAGATTGATGTCTCAGCATTAGATGTGGTAGCAGCCATCAGTCAAAAAACGCCAACTGCAGCAGGTCAATTTATCATCAACAAAAACGATGAGTTTATCAGCAGAATCGAAATTGCAAAATTAAAAATTGCAGAAGCTGCCATAAATCAATTGCAGCAACATAATACTCAGCTGGAACGGACCCGGGTAGAAATCACACACTCAGCCATCAATTTTATCCGTGACAGGAAGCACCAACTCGCATTAATTAAAGGTGAGTTGTTAATGCAAAGTCGATTTCAGTTACAAAAAACAGCAGAAAGCTTCAGGCAATTGACAAGAGAGTTTCAAATTAGCAATCCTGATAATATCCTAAAAAGAGGTTTTGCTATTTTTTCAAAAGATGGTAAAATTGTGAGTGATTCCGACGAATTAAGAGAGGGAGATAAAGTGGAGATCAGATTATTTAAAGGCAGAGCAGAAAGCACCATCACTAAAACATACAAATCATGACAGAGGACAAAGATTTAAGTTATCAAGAAGCCATCGAGGAGTTGAGAGGCATATTACAGAAACTCCAAGGCGACTTAAGCGATATCGACCAACTGGAGGTATTGATGAAGAGGGCCGAAATACTCATCCGCTTTTGTTCTGCCAAAATAAAAAATATGGAAACCCGACTCGCGGATATCATCAAAGAAATAGAAGAAACCGATTAGGCTTTTCGTTTGAATTTTGCAAACCACCCACTAAAGTCCAAAATCTTTTTATCCCGCATGGCCTGAATGGTCAGGAATAAGCCCATAGGGAACAAAATGATTTCCGCCAGCCAGGCAGAAAGAGCAGAATTAATCGTCCCTGCATCATTCATTTCCTTAAACACCGTGAACAGAACGATATACAGTGTAAAAAACAGAATTGCTACCAATAATGGATAACCAAATCCACCTTTTCTGATGATCGCCCCCATTGGAGCACCGATAAAAAGGAAAATAATTACCACCGCTGCGAAAGCAAACTTTCTATGCTTTTCATAAATATGCCTTCGCATCTCTCTGGAAGTAGAAGAAACTGACTGTGTGGCGGCATTCAACTGGAGATTGTGTGTCTGAATGAAGCCCACGGCCTGAGTGTACATTCTTTTTCTCTGCTCAAGCGGAAAACGTTCGGCAAATGTATTGACAGAATCTACAGGTTTGAGTTCCATAGTCCGGTATCGCTGGGTAATATTCCGCCCTTCTATCGTCCTTCGCATGGCTTCGGCTGAGGTATCTATTATCGTAATCGCCTGATCAGCTTGTGGTTCGATTTGATTTTCTGTATCCTCTTCTTCTTCATCTTTTGCAGATTCCGGGATTCTTGATCTGGGCAAAAAAGGATT
>SLKL01000439.1 GCA_007134625.1 Saprospiraceae bacterium | reverse complement strand
ATGATTCCCGCTTGCCTTATCCTTTAGTGTCGGAAAAAATTTGATGGCAATATTCGGAGCACCTATCAGTAAAAGAGGAGCTACCAGAGAAGCTGTGTCCAAAAGAAATCTAACCAAACCCAACTCTTCGGCGGTAAAAAACCTGGGATAGAAATACAGTGTATTCAACATACCGATGAAAGCACCGAAGTATGCCATCAGACTATATTTCACCCCCTGCCGTTTGATTACTCCCATTGAATAGAAATTGCCTAAGGCAAAGGTAGTTCTTTAGTTTGAAAGTTAGAAAGTTGGAAAGTTTGTAAAGTTTAAAGAAATTGAAAATTGAAAATTGAAGGTTGAAAATTACGAATTACGAATTACGAATTATACACAAAATTAGATCTATTATTGCGTATTAATGCACATTTTTAGACCTATTTCTGTGTATTTGATTCGTTCAGGGGTGAAGAGATAAATCGAAAGAAAGGAAGAATGGGTTGTGGAAAAAGAGTTGCGCGTGGTGTAGAGTATCTTCGCGAATCCTCTGTGCTCTTTACCCTCTGTCATGCCTACGGCTTGATAAATTCTCTCCGTGGTTTTCCCTTTTGAACCACACTTGTTCCCAATTAATTGGTGAAGAGCTGCCAGAGAACAATTTATCAAGCCAAAGGCATGACAGAGAGATCTGGCAAATGTCGCAATAAAACTCTTCTTTGTGAATCCTCTGCGCCCTTTGTGCTCTTTGTGATTTTACTTTTTTATACCACATAAGCTGCCAGAGGAACAATAACTAAAAAGAGCCTTAATCAAAGCAGAAAATCCTCTATGTTTTCTTTGGTGATTATCTCAAATGAGCTTTCCGGATAACTATTTGCAAAAGCAGTTGGAAGGGTCTTTCTGCCCTTACTTTTGGGATTCCATTTGAATTCATAAGCCATTAGTTTACCGTCCCGTTCTTCGATATAATCAATTTCAACTTGAGTGGTAGTTCTCCAGAAGTAGGAGTTACTCCATATTTCACCATAGGTTAGTTTTTTGATACGTTCACTCACCAGAAAATTCTCCCACAAAGCTCCCTTATCTGTCCTGAGATCAAGTGGAGCAAAATTGGCAATAATGGCATTTCTTATTCCATTGTCATAAAAATAGATTTTCTTGCCCTTTTTCAATTCATTCCGGTAATTTCTGCTAAGTGATGATAACCTGAACACAACAAAAGATTTTTCAAGAACATCAATATACCGTTCAACAGTTGCCCTATCAACCTGCAAAGTCTTGCTCAATTCATTATATGACACTTCACTTCCCATCTGAAGCGCTAGAGCACGAAGCAATTTTACTAAAACATCAGAATGCCTGATATTGGACCAAATCAAAAGATCTTTATATAGATAACTGTCGGAAATGAGCTTCAGCAACTCCTTTTCATTACCCGGGTTCTGAACTACCTCAGGATAATAACCAAATAAAAGACGTTGATCCAAACAGCCCAACTCTTCATACAGTCCGTGATGATCAACCATTTCAGAAAAAGACAAGGGATACATCTTAAATTCCCACTTCCTGCCGGTTAATGGCTCTGAGGTTTTATTGGCAAGATCAAATGAAGAGGATCCCGTCGCTACAACTTGCAGCTCGGGCAATTGATCAACAAAAATTTTCAAAACTCTTCCTATATTGCTCAAATTCTGAGCTTCATCAATTACAATAGTTTTATATCTTGAAAAAAGGTTCTTAAACCGCTTACTACCAGCTGTAGAAAGCATTTGATGGGTATCACTATTGTCTCCGTACAGCCATAGTGTTTGATCGTCCTCAGGTAATATTTTTTTCAACAGTGTGGTCTTCCCTGTTTGCCTTGCACCAAACAAAATAACCGCCTTACCCAAGCCTAATTTACCTAGTATTTGTTCCTGTAACTTCCTTTGTATCACGACAACTGATTTTTAAATAAAAAGTAAAATTAAGCATTTTTAAGCACCTATACACAAAATTAGATCTATTTTTGCGTATTGATACACATTTTTAGACCTATTTCTGTGTATTTTGTTACCGAAATATGAGGATCAGCTATTCACCATCTGATTTTTTAACCAAATAATCGCCAATAGAACATACGAGGAACAGCGCAGCTAAACCGATATTACTTAAATCGTCAGTATGTATAAAATCGTAGGTTAAGAATTTGACTTTCAATGCACTAAGCCCTGTAGGTAAGATACTTAGAACATTAATATCGCTTTAGTTGTCGTTAATCGCAGATTTACTCTTTTGTATCATATCGTCAATTGCATCCCAAAGCGAAATTCTCTTCTGTAGTGACTGCTTGGCAACTGCTAAGGCTTCACTCCACTTTTCATCGTCATTACCACACAACTCTGAAATCATTTTTAGGGCCAATGGTCCATGTTCATCGCCATCCAGTTCAATGTGTCTTTCAAGGTAGTATCTCAATTTATTATAGGAGGTGTTATTAGAATCAGCAGATTTTAAAATTTCAATAAAAATATCAGGGATGAGATCCTCTCTACCAAATGTAAAAGAAGCGGCTACAAGGTGATTTTTTTTCGTTTCAATAGTCGAAAAAGTAAAATTAACGAAATCAGCAACTCTGTTGTCGATTTGAATCTTATTTAATGAATCTTGAACTGAATTTCCGGTTTCAATTAGTCTTATGAATTGTTGAATTTCAGAGGTATTTCCGTTCACTTGAGCCATTGCATCCAAGTACATTTCAAAATGACTTTTAGCTTCGCCTAATTCATTTACGTCACTTTCCTCGCCATGCACTATTTCATTAATAAATCTGGAAAGTGTTGGATTGTCGGAAGGAGTCCAGGGGATTTCAACATTGGTTAATTTTATTTGGAGAAACTTTAAAAGCGACATAAAATCCCAAACAGCAAAAACATGGTTTTCCATAAAAACCTTTATGTCATCAATTGACTGCAGGTTTTCATAAAGTTTGTGGGTTCGCAACTGTTTTCTTAGTCCGGAAATCTCATTTTCTATATTAGTAATTTTATCCATTTGTAAAGAATTTTTCTTTTTTTAACAGAATTCAAAATTACTTTGTTTTCCAACTAAATTAATAATGTGAGCTCCCTTTTAAACTTTTCTCCCCCATCCACTGCATACCAGGTATTTACGAGCCGGGCAACTTTCCAGCTCAAAGAAATCACTCCCTTATCACCAAAACCTTCTCTACTGCCATACCATGTTCTGAAAGTAAAGTAATAAAGTAGGTACCTGAACTTAGTCTGTCAAGATGGAAATACCTGTTCAGATTCAATTCAATGGGACCTGACTCCATATGACCCAATACAGCCTGATCTACAATTCTTCCATTGATATCCTGAATTCTTACTGCCAATTCACCGGCATGCTCAGCATGAAACTTCAGATTTAATTGCTCACCACTAAATGGATTGGGAAACAACTCCACTTCCAATTGCTGATAAGAAGGAACAAAACCTACCGAAGTGGTGATATCGGGTTTTTCTAGTTGTACTGTCGTGTATAGTCGATATTCACCTGGCAGCATATTCATGGGTGCATTTACATTGGTTACCTCTATACTATCGCCGGTAAAGTATTCATACCACATGCCGCCATGTGGAAAGACCGGGTTTACATCTCTGGTCTCTACATCAAAATTGCCGACTATGTTAACGTTCATATCGTCACCAAACAATCTGATTCTCTTCCAGAAACGCGCTGCAAGATCTAATTCAAAATCATCTGTTCTGAAAACATCGTGCTCTTGCTTCAAGTGAATCAGAGCGCTTGTCACTTGAAAAAGCCGTTGTCTTTCAGGTACTTCCAGATATTCCCATGCAGTTGGCTTAATGTCGAGCTTACAGTCCTCACTTACGCCCCCACCGGGGCAGTGAAAAATGGAGTAATCATATCCAAATTCCCCGAACTGCCATAACATTTTAGGGCCGGGTATGGTATAGAAAAAAACATTAACCAATTCTTTTCTTTTCAAAGCAGTTGGCAATACTCTAATATCGTAACCATCAGAACCACTATTCCCATACTCAAGGTTTTCATACATGATTCGCTCTTCATCATGACTCTCCATGTATCCAATTAAATGTGGATCATTAAACCCTCTCGTTTTATGTGATACTCTACTGAAATTAGAACCACTATAACTCATGCTTGCCTGTTTGTAGTTGTTCCACATATTTCCCCACAATAACATACCATAATCAGAAAGTTCTCTTTCCTCCTCATCTACTGCGAAATGTTCCAGAATAATATAAAAATCTTCATCCACCTCTCTGATCACGTCAGCCATTCTTTTCAAGAGCCTGATTCTTGATGCATCATAAGCAGACCACGCCCCCACATCCGTCGTAAAGTTTTGAGTAAATCCCTTACTGAGGTCAAACCGATATCCGTCTATGTTATACTCCTCTATCCAATAGGTCATAATTCGGTCCGCCCAATTTTGCGTTGCCTCGCTTTCGTGATTGAAATCATAACCGACATTAAAAGGGTGTCGGGCGGTTACATTTAACCAGGGATTATCGGGTGATGGTCTGAAGTTTTGTGCATCCCAATACAATTGACACAAAGGGGATTGACTGAAAGCGTGATTCAAAACAATATCAACTATAACAGCCATGCCTCTTGCATGCGCCTCATCTATTAACCTTTTCAAATCCTCTGGTCTTCCATAAAACTTATCAAGTGCCATGTGAAAAGAGGGATTATACCCCCAACTTATATTCCCTTCAAATTCATTGACAGGTAAAAGTTCAATTGCATTTATCCCCAACCTCTGTAAATAGTCAAGGCTATCAATTACCGCCTGAAAATTTCTTTCCTCTGAAAAATCCCGTACCAGTAGTTCATAAATAACAAGATCTTCAATTGCAGGTCGTTCAAAGTCAGTGATTTGCCAGTCGAATTCCTCTCTTTTTGGGCGAAAAACACCCACTATGCCATCTGTTTTTCCATGGGGATATGGCTTTAAATTGGGAAAAGTGGACTCAGGAATAAACTGATCGTGAACAGGATCTAAAACCATTTCACTGTAGGGGTCAGCAACTCTGATTGTACCATCCACTAAGTATTGAAAAGCGTATTCAGTAATGGAATCAAGGCCACTCAACTCATACCACCATACATCAGAATCAGGGTCAAAATATAAAAGATACTCCAACAAAACATTCCAATCATTGAAATCCCCTATAAGGAATATGTGTTCTTTATCCGGTGCATATAGGCCGAAAACTACCGTTGAATCATTGATGTGATTAATACCGTGTAAAAGTGTGTCCGGAAATGCTCTTTGCTCAGGACCAGAGGGCAAAGTCAAAACCGATTGTTCTCCGAAAACAGTATCTACATCATCATAAGCCCTGAAACTAAAAAAATAGTCACCGGCCTCCAGAAATTCGTAATCAAATCTCAATTGCGTTCCGGTATCCACGGCAACAATAGAGTCATTAACTGATAATTCAATCACTGCTTCGCTTGAAGCTCCAACAACAACTTCATATTCAGTACCCACTTCAACTATTCCTCCAAATGGAGGTGAAGATTCGAAAAAAGCAATCAAGCCTTCATCCCCTTCAAATACGGGCGTAAAAATATCTCCACCATTTTCGGTTTTACCTTCCCTGCTTCCATCCACATTTCTAAAAACAAATGCCATCTCCAGTATTCGTTCATTTACCGGGACCCCATAAAATGACCTCATGTGATAGGTTATCTGATGTTTGTTGTCACCAATATTAGTCATTCTTACTCGTGGGTCATCCGTACCCCAGTTACCGACAACATATCTCCATTGACCGGGATTACTCAATTCGGTAATCACACCAGTGTGTGCATAGACCTGATCTACTCCAACAAGACCTGCATTGCCTTGAGTGGCATCAAATGTTATGGTCACAGTATCATCCGGTGTAGGGAATAATGGGTCAACGGTGATAATCTGAGCAGTCAATTGCAAAAAGCAAAAAAATAAAGTAATTATTATTAAGGCGGCATTCCGTAAACTGGAGTAAAACATATAGAAAAATTTAAATTCAACCTCTAAGGTAATAATTTTTGGTGAGACTTAGTGTATATTGTACACTTTTTAAAATCTCAAAACAGTATCAGTCCTCTTTTGTGAAAAAATAATACTGAAAAAATAACAGTTGACAATTTTTTAAATATGTCATACATCTTTACTATTTTTGAACTTTCAAATATTTAAAAATTCACAAGATGAAGGTTCTTTACATTGCTATTTTATTTTTGCTTCCTACCCTGATTTCAGCTCAACAACCCGATCTGCCTAAATACATGACAGATTATGAAAAAGAGATTTGGGGCGATTATTTAATTGATCTTCAATCAACAACAAGATCAGGAGAATTACCCGAGGTTCCTGTCAGGGTAATGGGAGAATGGGAAGAAATTCAGGCTTTGTTTATTACCTGGAGGTCTTATCCTGCTATTCTAACAGAGATTGTCAGGCATGCAGTTGAAGAAGTAACAGTTTATATTATTACAACCAATGAAGCATCAGTAACCAATACCTTAACCAATGCCGGTATCTCTTTAGAAAATGTCGAATTTGTGAATTGGCCTTCCAATAGTGTTTGGATTCGTGATTATGGTCCCTGGGCTGTGTATGAAAATGATGT
>SLKL01000290.1 GCA_007134625.1 Saprospiraceae bacterium | reverse complement strand
CATTACGCGACGCGTTGAGAGAGGCTATGATTGAGGAGATGAGAAGAGACGAGGACGTCTTTTTGATGGGTGAAGAAGTAGCTGAATATAATGGAGCATACAAAGTAAGTAAAGGTATGCTTGAAGAATTTGGTGCAAGAAGAGTAATTGATACACCTATTGCTGAATTGGGTTTTGCAGGTATCGGAGTAGGAGCTGCAATGAACGGACTCAGACCCATTGTAGAATTCATGACCTGGAATTTTGCGGTTTTGGCTTTCGATCAGATCGTCAACAACGCAGCAAAAACGCTCTCTCAGTCTGCGGGTGAATTTGGTTGTCCTATCGTTTTTCGCGGACCGTCGGGTTCGGCAGGTCAGTTGGCTCAGCAGCACAGTCAGACTTTCGAAAGCTGGATGGCAAATGTTCCCGGCTTAAAGGTCATCAGTTGCGTTGATCCTGCTGATGCAAAAGGACTGCTAAAATCTGCCATCAGAGATAATGACCCTGTCTGCTTAATGGAGTCTGAGATGCTATATGGTTTGAAAGGTGAGGTTCCTGAACAAGAGTATCTCGTACCCATCGGCAAAGCTGCCATCAGAAAAAGCGGAACAGATGTAACTTTGGTTGCTTTTAACAAAATGACAGAAGTCGCAAAAGATGCTGCAAAAGAATTGGAAAAAGAAGGCATATCAGCTGAGGTGATTGATTTAAGAACTATCCGACCTTTGGATTATGACACCTTAATCAAATCCATCAAAAAGACTAACAGAATGGTCATCATTGATGAATCCTGGCCATTTGCCGGTATATCTGCTGAAATAGGCTACGCTATGCAAAGACTGGCATTTGATTATCTTGATGCGCCTATCATCAGATTAAACGCAGCGGATACTTCACTTCCCTATGCTTCTACCTTAGTTGAAGAATACCTGCCTAATCCGGAGCGAGTGATTAAGGCTGTTAAGGAGGTGATGTATATTAGGAAGTGATAATTCACTACTAAACTTATTCTTACCGTATAAGATAAAATTCGGATAAGTTGAATTGTGTGATAAATTACAGATTGTAATTCTAATCCAAACCAGCTTAGTTGTTTAATTGATTCTACACTAATAAATTACAGGATAATGTAATCTACGGTGCCACACATTTAGATATAATATCTATCGGTGTGACAATGCCGACTACCACTTTGTCTTCCACTATGGGTAAAGCGCGGAATAGGTTTTCTTTAAAAATCCCTATCGCCACTCCGATGGATTTATCCGGGGAAAGAGAAGCAACATTTTCAGTCATCACATCTGAAACCAAAAGAGAGCGAAACAGGGATTGATTATACACCTTTTTGTACCTGTTGTGAAAAACGGAAATACCGTAAGACACTTTATATACATCGGATTTGCTTACCATTCCAAGTATTTCCCGGTTTTCATTTACTACAGGAAGGTGGTTAATAGCATGATCATTAAATACTCTCTCCACCTCTTCCATGGTCTGATTTGGTGAAACACAAATCACATCGGAAGTCATTATTTTTGAAACGGGATCAGAAGCGCAATTATACATAGACTTTTTTTATTTTGGTTGATTATTCTTGTTCTAAGTGGATGACCAACATTGGAACCTTGGTATTCATCGCCATGCGTTTTGTCGTGCTGCGATGAAGGATAGAACTCCAGAAACTACGGCTAATATTACAGAAAACTGCTAAATCAGCATTTTTGTCTTCGATATAATGATTGATGCCATCCATTACATTATTATCTTCCACAAAATGAATTTCAAATGGAAAGTCAGGGACATCGTTATCAAAAAGAATATTGATTATTTTTTCGCGCACTTCGTCTCTGTCTTCATTATCTATTTTCTTCTCACATACATATACAAAATGCACTGTGGAATTATATAACTTTACTATTGGTCTGATTTCATCTATACTCTTTTTGGTTACCGACTCTTTATTTGCGGCAAAGACTATATTTTCAAAATCGCGTGCCTCAAGTCCTGCCGGAATCAATAATACAGGAAGATCAGATCGAACTGAAACCTCCGCTGCTATACTTCCAAAAAACTTTTCAAGAGCATTGCGTTGCCCCTGAGTACTCATCAAGATGTATTCGTATTTATCACTTTCGGCACTCAATCTCTTTAATCCCTGTATCGGAAAACCAATTTCTAAAGAATGGATAACTTCAACCTCCTCATTTTTTGGAAGTTTTTTCATAAAAGCATCCATTTCTTCTTTTAAACTTTTTTCAATATCTAAATATTGAAAGTTGGAGGCACCATGAAATTCACCAAGATCCACCTGATAAAAATGGACAATATGAATACCCAGACCCGCTCTGTGCGCGAATGCCAATGCATTAGGAAAAACCTTGGCCGAGGTCTCTGAAAAATCTGTTGGAAAAATAATCATCTGATTGAAATTTTAAAGCACTAAGATAAAACAAAAACGCAAACTACCTACTCTGCTATTGCCCTTTTCCGACTGTAAAATAAACACAAAAGATGAATTTAAAGGATGATTTCAATCATTTCTCTAAGTGTTTGATATCAGTTCTGACTCAATTAAAGTATGGTTTAGGGTCCTAAAATGAATCTTCTCAAAAGATAGGCAAGAGAAAAAAGAAATCTGTCAGCCTATTTATTCGCTTTCTTATGATCAGCAAGAAACTGTGCGAGTCCGATATCTGTCAGTGGGTGCTTTAGTAACCCCAAAATACTGTTAAGTGGGCAAGTCACTACGTCAGCACCTGCAGCAGCGGATTCAACTATCGCTTTAGAACTTCTGATAGATGCTGCCAATATCTGAGTTTCTGCCAATTGAATGTTGTACACTTCAGCTATTTCCTTTATTAATTGCATGCCATCCCAATTCATGTCATCAATTCGACCGATGAAGGGAGAAACATATGTGGCTCCTGCTTTAGCAGCTAAGATAGCCTGTCCAACTGAAAAAACAAGTGTACAATTGGTTGGGATGCCCAGCTCAGTTAGTTTCGCTATTGCCTTCACCCCGTCTTTAATCATTGGAATTTTAACCACGATATTGGGTGCAATTTCAGCCAACTCTCCGGCCTCTTTCATCATTCCATCAAAGTCGGTACTGATTACTTCAGCACTTACATCACCGGGAACAATATCACAGATTGTTTTATAGTGTTCCAATACATTTTGTTTTCCACTTATTCCCTCTTTTGCCATTAAAGAAGGATTGGTTGTTACCCCATCAAGAATTCCCAAATCCTGTGCTTCGCGGATTTGATCGAGATTAGCCGTATCGATAAAAAATTTCATATCTAAAAGTTTGAGATTGGTTGAATAAATTGCAAAAATACAAATATAAACGAGAGGGCAATATTCGTTAGCTAGAAAGTTAATGGAATTTCAGCGGACAGGTAAGGAATGTGATCTACAAATAAAAAAGCGAGGAATCATATCGCACCGCTACAACCTCCTGCCCTTGCTGCATTTCTGCCCTGGGGGATTCAGAGGGAGCTGGTCGTATGATCCTCGCGGGCGCAAAGGTAAGAAATAATTCTTTTTCAAAAAGGGAAATTCAAACTTTATATTAAGCATTTATGAAGATAAAAATACACCCGGGAATTGCCCCCTAAGCTGATAGCTGCAGAAACCAAATAACCGGAAATTAAAAGCGGGCAAGTACAGTATCCGCACCGCGAACGGTATCGCCGGGCTTAACCTGTACTTCTGCATTTAATGGAAGAAACAAGTCCACTCTCGAACCAAATTTAATAAAACCAACTTCTCCGCCCTGTTCTACTGCTGTTCCTTCTTTAGGGTAAAATACTATTCTGCGGGCAACAAATCCTGCAATTTGTCGCATTAGCAAACTCCCTTTGCTACCTTCAATAACAATGGTGGTGCGTTCATTTTCTTCTGAAGATTTGGGATGCCAGGCAACCAGATATTTTCCGGGATGATATTTGAAAAATCTAATTTTTCCGGAAATTGGCGATCGATTGACATGCACATTGACCGGCGACATAAAAATAGATAACTGAATGCACTCCTTTTGATAGAATTCGTTCTCGACAGTTTTTTCGATTACCACGACTTTGCCATCTGCGGGAGCATAGATGAGATCTTCACCCTCATGAGGTATGGTTCTTTTAGGGTTTCTGAAAAATTGCAGAAAAAACACAAGAAGAATGACTGAAACAATCAAGCTAAAAAACATAACTCCAGGGTAAAACATAAACAGGAGTCCATTCGCAATTAAAATAAGCAAAGAAACTATGATTAATGTAGGATATCCTTCCTTGTGGATTAATGCCATTATTTCAACTTTTTAATAAAAATACAACATGAACAATACCAGATAGGGAAGCAAAAAAAACAAAGCATCAAAACGATCATAATAGCCACCATGTCCCGGAAGATTTGTTCCTGAATCCTTTACCCCGGCTAGTCTTTTGTACCTACTTTCCACAAGATCTCCTATAGTAATCAATAGTCCAAAAATCAAACCGGTAGCAAACGCAGTTTTTAAATCTATACCCAAGTGTTGATGAAAAACAATCATTGCCAGAACTGCACCACATAAACCTCCCACAAAACCGACTACAGTCTTACCGGCAGAAAGAGATGGATACAACTTCTTTTTGCCCCATTTTTTCCCTGTAAAATAGGCAAAAGTGTCTGTTGTCCAAATCACTATCAAAAATATCAACATCCACATCGGAGAAGGCAGCAGGTAAAACAAGAATGGTAGCATAGCAAAATGTGAGCCCAGGTAAAACAAGTTAACCAACCATACCGGCAAACGAAACATTGATGCAACACTGCATTTCAGCATATCCAGGACAGATAATGCACTACCCATGAGTGCTAAGAGCAGTAATAAGCCCGGCAGATTATGCGGAAATGCCGATACTGTATAAAAATAAAAAAAAACTGAATAAACCAGAATACTTAAAAAGTTGATCCAATATCGGTATTTTACTCGCAATCCCCTAAAGCCTGCCCTCAAAATATTGAACTCATAAGCAATCATAAAAAAAAACAATCCAAAAACAATCAAAAAGGCTATTGGATGGAGCAATAATGAACCAATTATTAAAACGCCGAGGACAAAGGCTGTTTTTAACCTGAGGTACAATTCGGACTGCTTTGCAATTTTTTTCATTCTTACTATCCTAAATGGAGAGGGCAAATATATTACAAAAGTCGCAGCCTGTTGTTTCTTTTTAGTTTTTTCAAGCTTATGACTTCTCTAATCAACGGAAGAACTATCCTAAAATGTCCAGTCAACACCAAGGTAAATACCGGATCTGGAATAATTTCGACCTGCTTCGCTATAGCTCTCTCCTATGTCCGTACCGACTTCCCTCCAGCGCCCATTTACATAACTGATTCCACTAAATCTGGCATGAGCGCGAATTTGTTCAGAGAATGCATAAGACAGCCCCACACCTAGATTCAGAAAAATAAATCGATCTTTAATTTGAAGGTCCTGACGAGAGTCTCTGAACTCTTTGTAGTCCTCAAAATAATACTTCAGGGCGGGCCTCAAAAATACATTAAATTTATTCTCATTATAAACGCTGATTCGGCTAAAAAAGCCTATCCCATTCAAACTGCTCTTAGTTGAAAAATTTATCTCTACCGGATCCACTTCTCCTTCCTCTATTGTTGCCCTTGAGCTTTCACCTCTGTGATTATAGGCAATTCCGAGATCTACATTTTCGGAAAGCCTGATACCCACGTAAGGTAAAATAGAAAAACTTGAGCTACTTCTATTGAAACGGTCAAAAGGTGCGCCGGTATTCCTCCGGCTTGACCAAAGTCCGAAACGGGTATTAGACCTGACAGATAAAAAGTCTGTTGAAGCACCAATAAAAACTTTAATACCGGCATCCTCTTCTTCAGCAGGCTCAGTTAGCTCAAGCTGACTATACAGAAAGGAATAAGAAAAAATCAACACTATCGACAAAATCCACTTTTGAATCATTGATTTCAATTTAAAAAAGTATTTACACAAAAACTCATCAATAAAAATACGAAAAAACGACACCATTTGTAACAGAAATGGACCGGAATTTAATTTTTTTCTAAAAGAACAATAGCAGCAACTATCTGTTTTCATTGAGTATTTTCAAAAGTTGAGGTGAAATGAATAAAACCAATCTAAGTGTTAATGTTAATAAAGTAGCACTATTGCGAAACAGTAGGCCCGGGGAATTTCCTGATTTACTGCAAGTTGCAAAAGATTGCGAAGCTTTTGGGGCAAATGGTATAACGGTGCACCCAAGGCCGGATGAAAGGCATATCCGCTACGCTGATATCCCCCGATTAAAAAAATTGGTTAAAACTGAATTCAATATAGAAGGGAATCCAACCAGGGAATTCCTGGATCTCGTCTGTAAATACCCACCTCATCAATGTACCCTTGTCCCTGATGCACCGGACGTATTGACTTCAGACAGTGGCTATGATACTATAAAAGAAAAAGAATTCCTTTCGGAGGTAGTAGACGAATTGCATAGAAACAACATTAGGGTTAGTATTTTCATTGATCCTGACCCCAAACAAGTCATAGGTGCTAAAGAAACAGGAGCTGACAGGGTCGAACTATACACAGGAAATTATGCAAAAGACTATGCAGCAGATCCGGTTAAGGCAGTTAAAT
>SLKL01000066.1 GCA_007134625.1 Saprospiraceae bacterium | reverse complement strand
TCTGAAGCTATCGCTATTCAAAACGGAGTGCCTCAGGGACTTTCATCAGCTATTATGACCGATAGCGTGAGAGAGGCCGAGCGTTTCCTTTCCCACGAAGGTTCCGATTGCGGTATCGCAAATGTGAACATCGGTACAAGTGGAGCTGAAATAGGTGGTGCCTTTGGTGGTGAAAAAGAAACCGGTGGTGGTAGAGAAAGTGGATCAGATAGCTGGAAAGCCTACATGAGAAGACAGACCAATACCATCAACTGGAGTGAGGAAGTGCCTTTAGCTCAGGGAATAAAGTTTGATTTCTAAAACTCTCCTTCTAAGGAAAAGTGTTGAAAAATGCTTGCCTTTAATCTTTGTTGTAAAGGTTAAACTGTCCTTCTTTTGGTGTCTTTGAAATTAGCTGATTTTCAATATCGATTAGCGTTTTGTGCTTATGTAATGGTCCGCAATTAAAGGCCAAAGCAAAACCCTGATACGATAAAAGGTGTTATAGCATAAATTTTTCCATATGGCTGTTATACACTTTTTGCTGCTTTCGTTTTCCATGCTCTACTTTCACTCTCATCATGAGAATGATTCAATAATTCTGGAAAATTTTAATCCTGATTCTCATCTGCGTTGGGTTATTGTAAATGACGGCGTAATGGGTGGTATATCCAACAGTAGGATGCAAATCACTGAAGATCATTATGGAAAATTCAGTGGTAATTTATCCCTGCAAAATAATGGAGGTTTCGCATCAACAAGAGCCATGATAGCCGGAAAAGAGCTTTCCCAAACTGAGAAAATTGGGATTCGTATAAAAGGTGACGGACGCACTTACAGTCTGCGCTTTCGGACTGACCGAAATTTAGACGGGATTTCCTATGCGGTGGAATTTGACACGGTAAAGGATGAATGGATAGAGCTGGAGTGGAATTATTCCGACTTCAGACCCACCTTCCGGGGCAGAACAGTCAGGGCTCCTGAATTGACAAATACTAACATCAGACAGATGAGCATCATGTTGTCGGATGGGCAGGAAGGGGAGTTTGAGGTTTTTATTGATTGGGTAAAGGCTTATTAAAACTTCCCTGTCCGCTTTTCAATCCACCTCAAAATAGATGGAATTAGCATCAAATCAAAGGCCAGTGCACTTATCAGGGTCGAACTGATCAGAATACCCACCGTTAATGAAGGCGGGTTATTAGAAAAAAGAAGGACCAAAAACCCAAAAAACAGTACGATGGTGGTCAGACAAAGTGCTTTCCCGGTTTCTCTGAAGGTTCTTAATAAGCTCTCGTCAACGGAATAGCCACGACCTCTTACCAGGCGGTATTTGGCAAGAAAATGGATGCTATCATCCACTGCTATTCCAAATACAATGGCAAAAACAATGGAAACACCGGCCTCCAGTTCTATGCCAAACCAACCCAGCAAAGCTGCTGCGAATAATAGCGGAAACAAATTGGGCAGCAAGCCTGCAAAAAGCATAAGTGGCTGACGGAAGAGCAACATCATTAGAATACTTACTAAAAACACTGCCAAACCAAGTCCCTGAATCAAGTTTTCCCTGACATAAATGGCATTTTTATCTACTATTACACCTGTTCCGGTAATCTGAAATTCGGCACGACTAGTATCCATATTGGCATGGATAAATTCCATTATTGAATCGCTTATCTGTTTAATGGAATCTGCCCCAATATCATCAATATTGGATGATATTCGCGCACGCATTCCATCTTCAGAGATGAGAATATTCGGTTCAATGGAGGAGGCCATAGCAGCAAATCTTGTGAGTGCATTAAACGAAGCTTCATCGGGTGGAAACTCTTCACCATCCAACAAGCTCCCAGAGTTGACCTGTTGAAGTATTCGGTACAGAGATGCTGCCGAACTAACAGACTTGATGGGTTTATAGGATGCAAAATGCTCCTCAAGACGATTGATTTCCTCAAGTGCCCTGAAGGTAGTTGCCCCTTCATCGTCTTTATAAGTTATGGCAATTTCAAAAGGTCTGAAGCCAAAAAAGTTGTTTTCAAAATAATGAAAATCTTCGGTCACTTTTTCCCCTCTTGGCAGGTTGTCTTCAATTTTGTAGTTGGTCGATATTTGTGCAATTCCAATAGCACATAACAACAATACAACAAAAGCCCCGTACCAAATCTTTCGGCTTTTATGTTTGGTGAAGCTATACAGCCAGTTCATCCATTTGTACCAGAAATACCTGCCCCGGTCATCTCGTAGCAATTGATGATTGGGACTCAGGCTCAACCAAAGCGTTGTAAAAATGACAATTGTAAAGTAAGCGATAAGCACTCCTACTGCAGCATTGACACCAAATTCTCGTACGGGTTCTATACGACTCGTCAACAAAGATGCAAAACCAATAGCTGTAGTCACAGATGTCATAAGCGTAGCCAAACCGATTTCTTTGACAGTGGCATAAACGGCAAAATCCCGGGTTTTTCCCCGGGCGATTTCATCCAGGTATTTTGTGGTGATATGAATGACATCCGAAGTACCGACAATAATCATAATCACCGGGTACAGTGCAGCCATAACAGAGAGCTCCCTACCCGCAATCGCCAAAAATCCCAGAAAAAATATCAGGGATAGGGCAATGGAAACGAGGGATATAAATACCACTTTCCATTTTCGGTAGAGGAAAAATAAAATAATAGCCACCAATATTCCCGATATAATGGTTGACCTGAGCAACTCTATTAAATTGGCTCTTCCTATTTCGACTTGAAAAAAGGCACGCCCCAGAACATGCCACTGTTCAATTTCTTCTCCCTCAATATAAGTTTTAAGTGCCTCGACCAACTCCTGGGATTGATCAATGGTGATGTTGTCAATGTTTTTTATAAAAACTACACTCGTAGTGGCGTCCTTGTCCACAAGTCTGCCTACAAATCTGTCGCTGCTATATAATAATAAACTATCCGATCTAAATCGTTCCGGTCGGTTGTGGGAGATAAGGTTGCGCGAAGCAATACCAAAGGGCGTTCGATAAGGGATTTGCACATCCGTAATGGAAATCACCCGCTCCACATGGGGAAAAGTTCTCGCTGCTGCGCTAAAATTTCGGACTTTCTGTAGGTAAGTGGTATCAAATATAGTTCCCTCATCTGCCGGCAAGGCCACCAACAGAAAATTATCATCAGTCTCAAAGTCGTCTATAAAATCCAGAAAAAACTCCAGATCTTCATCCCCCTCAGGGAAGAATTTCTCAAAATCAAAATTGAAACTGAGCTGTGCCGTGAAAGGCAGAGTTGCCAGGGCAAGCACCACTGTTGCTATGAGAATTAAGACCTTAGTCTGGCGCGCTAATTTGAAATCTTCATTAAACACTTATACGAAATACTTTGAGATGTGATTTTGTTTTTCAGGTGGGGGTAAAAAAGGAAGGATGGGGTGTAGGATAAAGTTAATGGACCCTCAGAGACGATGTAATCAGCCTATTAAATCAACGACCTGCCCTCAAAGAACGCGCCTCAGTAGCAGAGAGAGTTACCGATAAGATTGTAAGATTTGTGGAGACTTTTGTTGGTGATCTGGCGGAGTAGTAAAATGAATTTATTTGGTTTGTAATCAGCTTTAGTATCCATAGAGATGAAAATTTCTGGAAATTGAATGTTATTATGAATAGTAATGCGGATAAGAATATGAGGTAAAAATAAACTTTAGAGAGACAAAAAAGAGTTTGAGGTACAAAAAGACAGAAAATAGTATATTTGTACGGTGGAAAAATTAGGTGAATTAGAAATCAGAGTTGTAGGTAAATCAGGTAAGCTGGATTTAAAACCTGATAATTATGACATAAAACATGTTGCAAGTATTCTGCAAAATGTTGAGGATATACTATATCCCACCAATAAAAAAGATCGACCAAAAATTACCTATAGCATTCAGGAAGGCTCTGTTAGACATATTTTTAAAACTTCTTTACAATCCATTATTGGGCTTAGTGCCATTTTAGGACAAATCCAGGAATCTAATTCAATTGATTTTCTCGAATTAAAAACAGCCCAGGCTATTGAGAGTATTCAGGAGCTATCACAACAAAAGGACTATGAGTTTCAATTTAGTACATCTTTAAAAAGTGAAGTAGAGCTTTCAATAAATCCCCATACTAGATTTTTCAGAACGGAAAATACTTGGGCAGATGCTGAATTTTATTTCTATGGAGTTCTAAAAGATGCAGGAGGAAAAAGTAAAGCCAATATTCATTTAGATACAGATGAATACGGTTATTTGACAATTGAGACAGCAAAAGATTTCCTGATGGATCAAAAAAGAAATCTTCTCTATAAAAACTTTGGTGTAAGAGCAAGTGGAAAACAGAATTTAGAGACAGGTGAAATAGATACCAAATCACTAAAACTTCTACAACTAATAGATTACAATCCTGAATTTGATTCAGATTATTTGAGCTCTTTAATTTCAAAGGCCAAAAAAAGCTGGAAAGGGATTAATGCTGACAAGTTGTTATCAGATATAAGGGGGGAGTATGAAGGATAGTGTATTATTAGATACTAGCTTCTTTGTGAGATTGTTGAATGATGAGGATCCTTTGCACAGTAATGCCAAGGGTTTTTATCAATATTTTTTGGAGAACGGTATTATCCTGAAGGTTTCAACCATTTCTATTGCAGAGTACTGCGTAAAAGGTAAAGTTGACGAGCTACCTATGAGGAATATTCAAATTATTCCATTCAACTTAGATCACGCGCAAAAAACAGGAGAATTCGCTGAAGTAATTTTTTATGAAAATCAGTTAGCTAAAGAGAAACTTTTTCCACGTGCGATTATTCCTAATGATTCTAAGCTATTTGCTCAAGCTAGTTTGGATAAAAGTATCAATCATTTTGTTACCTCTGATACGCGATCTCAAACAACTTACGCAAAACTAAAAGCACATATAAACCCCAAATTTGAAATAATTGACATTTCTAAACCATATAATGAAGCTTTTGGCTTAATTGATTTTTAGTAATTTTTTTTGATTTACTGATATATATTAAGTCTCCTAAATGTTTAGTATGTATTTCAAATTTATACTATCTTTACACCCCCAATCATCCGCTCCCATTATAAGTCAATTAATAATCAACAATGCTGCAAATCAAATACGAAAAGGTAGTCAAAAACTACTACCCTGAAGCTATTGATACCAAGGATGTATTGGTAAAATATATGGGTAAAATCATAGATCAGAACATACACAGTTCGCGGGTTTTACTGGCGACCTCACTTTGTTCAGATGATATCAATTCCAAATCTACAGGTTTTTTCAATAATTTTTTCGGACCCTTCTGTATGGGTGGATTAGCTGGTATTCCATTTGCCGGAAAGACAGGAATGATTGCCTTCGCTCACCACATACCTGATGATGGTGCGGGCTTTATTTTTTATGGTCCTCATATTGGAATTACTGTTGAAGGTGAATTGGGTAAGTTATACAGGCCACGTATAGAAAAAAAGGGTGATTCCTGCGGTGCGCTGATGATTTCCCTCAAGCGCTTTCAGGAAATCCCTGACTACCAACCGGAGTTTTCTGCAGATGATTATCAACAAAGCAGCCTTGAAGCTGAGCTTTTGCCTTATAAAGATGAGATTCTCGCTTCTCCTAATCCCACTAAGACCATCACTGAATTCACCTATAAAATAATTGATCGAAAAATTCATGAATACATCAAAGCAGTAAAGGAAGAATTCCATGTGAATAAGATCGTGCTACTAGGAGGAATAGTCATCAATACAGAGTTTGGAGTGGATGATTATTTTGCTGTGAGAAACTTTGAGGTCATTAATCTGGAAGATTATTAAGCTGAGTTAGAAAATTCATTTTCTCATAATTCATTTCAAATCAGGTAGTTAATATAATTTTTGACATGCTAAGATTTAATTAAATTAGGGTAAGTTTAGTGAATTTTCTAACTAACTGATTCAGAGTTGTTTTATTTATTTAAGCCATAAATAAGAGCCCCTCAATATGAAAAATACAGCCATTGGAAAAAGTAACAATTGTCATGAAAGGTTGTGGCTTCTGAATTCAGGCAGCTAGCTTCTGTATTGTTTGGAACATGCTTAGAATTTCTTGTATTTATCTGTAAATCTAGAACTTCATTCATAACCTTTGGCACTCTTGAATGACAATTCTTACTTTTTAAATCCACAGTAATTTATATCACAGCCATTTTTATCAAGCCATAAATCCGGAAAAATATCGGGATATTTCCCAAGTGTTATCTATCAGAACAATTTCAATATTGTAACCAAATGCGCAGGCTTCTCCACAAAAGAACCTAAAGGATAAGTAACCTTTGCTAAAACTCCTGTTAAAGACTATTCTTGATACATATAAATATCCCAATTCATTAGAGTTCACACTCAAATTTTCGGGGGGCTCATAGAGTAAAACTACTTCAAGGTTTGTATAATCAAACTGATGATTGAGTTCACGACTTTTTATGGCTCCTTTTCTAAAGGTTGCAAACAGCTTTTTTTCCTGGCTAGATTTTTCTAAATCAGCCTTATATTCCTCGCTGTCAAAGAATAATCCGGGATAACTTTCAAATATATTGGAGTCTAATGTCGATATCAGGTATAATTTTAAATTCTTAGTATCCAAATTATTGGATTCTACCATTGAATAGAAGTCAACCATTTGATGGATAAT
>SLKL01000199.1 GCA_007134625.1 Saprospiraceae bacterium | reverse complement strand
CGTCCAATGCTCAGGTTCTCTTTCCCAATTTTTACATGGTTATCAGCTATCTCACGGATGTGATTCACGTTGACGACATAGGATTTATTGATTCGCGCAAAGGTGGTGTCAGGTAGGCTTGCGGTAAAAGTTTTCAGGTTCATCGCAACCGGATATCGTTCATTCTCAGTATGTACCATAACATAGTCCTTCATACCTTCAACTAAAATGATGTCCCTGATTTTTAGTTTGATGTATTTTCTATTGGACTTAATAAAAACCGTTGATACATCAGTTTCCGATGCTTTCTGATCTGATTTTTGAGTAGTTTTTTTCGCGTAAAATAATTCTGCTGCTTTGTTGACTGCTTTGAGGAATCGATCCATCCTTACCGGCTTCAGGAGGTAATCCACTACATTCAGGTTGAATCCTTCAAGGGCAAATTCTGAATGGGCAGTAGTGAGAATAGTAAGTGGAGGATTTTTGAGGCTCTTTAAAAATTCAAGTCCATTCATCCCCGGCATCTGAATATCCAGAAACATCAGATCTACTTCATTTTTTTGCAGAAAAGTATTGGCTTTTACGGGATTGCCAAATTCTCCAACCGGTTTAAGAAAGTCCACCTCTTCGGCATTCAATAAAATACCTTCCCTCGCCAAAGGCTCATCGTCAATTGTTATGAATCTGATCATCTCATATTTTTTTTACCCAAAAATTTCTGTCTGCTCATTGAGGTCAATCCTCAAATTTATCTCATATTGGTGTTCGGTTTCACTGATGTTTAATTCGTATCTGTCAGGATACAATAACTGCAGCCTTCTTTTTACATTAACCAAACCAATTCCACCGGTCTTTTTGTCCTGCATGGATTTTGGCTTGCTGTTGACCACGCTGAAATTGAGTTGATTGCTGTCCAATACTTTTATCTCTATATTAATGAAACCCTCTTCCTCTGATATTGTGCCGTGTTTTACTGCATTTTCCACAAAAGGAATGAAAATGTAAGGGGCTATATTGATACCATCAGGATTCCCCTCTACCGTGAGATTCATGTCTGTAGCGCTTTTTCTCAGTTTGTCCAGCTTTAAGTAATTCTTCAAATACTCGATTTCGCCGGTGAGTGGTACACTTTCATTACTGCAGTCGTATAATTGGTAGCGCAATAAGTCTGAAAGCTGTAAAATAGACTCCGCAGCCTCAGGTTTCTTTTTCCGTGCCTGCACATATATATTATTGAGGGAATTAAAGAGAAAATGCGGGTTGATTTGTGCTTTGAGGAAATTGAGTTCACTTTCGAGATTGTCTAATTCAAGTTGTCTGATGAGAATTTGACTTTTGATAAAACGCCTTAATATATTAGCTCCGATGGCAGAACCGAATATAAAGGCTGAATTGGCAAAGTCATTGACCAGTACCAGTGCTACTCCAGACTCATATATAATGTCACAATCAATGCAGAAAACATGCATGGTCAGTAAATAACTAATTTCCACATTGATGAAAAGGGTTACAAATGTCAATCCTGCAAATTTGTAGATTTGGTTATTGAGCAAAAAAGCGGGTACCAGAACGTAAAGAATAAAGTAAACCATACCGGCATCCAAAAGAAAGTAGTAGGGTACGGTGTAAATGCTGATATAGGGAATTTCACCCAGTCCCAGAAGTCCCAGAATTTTATCCAGATATACAAAAAGCCAGAACAGGACATGTAGCCAAATCCGGTACTTATCCTCGGCTATCCATTCAATACTTCGGAATGCATTATTGGCTTTTTCACCGTGATTTATATGCGTTTTATTGCCTTGTAGCTGGTCTGCCATGTATTTCAAGTAGGTCAATTAATGTCGAATATATAAAAATAATTCAAGCTTGTATATTATAGGTGGTTAGAAAAAGAATACTGTTTTACATTTGAATCATAAATTCAGAATGATGATTTAAAAAATGAGTTCGCTTCATTTTCATCACATCAGGGAATAGATGGCAGTTTAGATTTGGAAAAAAGTTTTCGAACAAACTGATCAGCCTGTTTTTGACAATTTTACAGGCTCCGGGATTTATGATATGGCAAGGCAATTTTTTATCATTACTTATCCTGATATATTTGACTAATATTATGGAGAAAATGAAGCGAATTCACTATTTTTATTGACGTTATACCCGACTACATTATCTTTCTCTAATTTGTCAAACATGACTTACACATCAACTAACCGGGTATAACGTCATTTTTTTTCTCCTCAAATCTTGAATTTTTCCTTTATCAACGGTATGAAAAAATCCCATTCCTGTCCTTTGGGAAGACAATTTAATCGCATCTCATCCTTTCTCACCGGATGTTGAAATTTCAAACTCACACAATGTAGCGCTAAAGCCTTAGGGTTGCTCCATTTTTCACCACCATATTTCAGGTCACCCAAAATAGGGTATCCGGCTTTAGCCATTTGTGCTCTGATTTGATGCGACCTTCCCGTTTCGAGATTGATTTCAAACATGTGCTTTTCGCCGGAACTGCCCGCCAGTTGATAATCCAATACGCACTTTTTCCAGCCTGACTTTTTCATTCCCTCCTTAAAGCGACTTTTTGCTTCGACTTTATTGGCTTTATGATCCTTTTTCAACCAATGCACCAACTGGGCGGATTCATTAGTTACATCAGCTGTGGTCAAGCAAATGTATTTTTTCTCAATCTCCCTGTTCTTGATGCTCTCATTCAATCTCGCCAATGCCTTGCTTGTACGTGCAAGAATGATGCATCCCGAAACAGGTCGATCCAATCTGTGAACGGCATGCAGGAAAACATCTCCGGGCTTATTGTAATGGTGTTTGATGTAACTTTTAGCTGCATCCAATAAGGTTTTGTCTCCGGTGTCATCAGAGTGCACCAGAACTGAAGCAGGTTTATCTACAACGAGTAGATGATTGTCCTCAAAAAGTACTCTTAATTTTTCTCTCATTTTTTATCGACGATTATTGAGCTGTTTAAAGGTGATGTTGGTTGCTTGAAAGGACACCAAAACAAATTAGAATTTACTAACTGTTTTTAATGCTATCCTCTATGAACTAAATTTCTGCTGAACATTTTTGCTTTTTTTCTCCACCTCTCCCTTCATGTTTTCTTTAAAAGCCTCAATGTTTTGCAATACAGTGCTATCAGATGAGCCAATAATTTGAGCTGCCAAAATACCTGCATTTTTTGCAGCATTGAGCGCAACGGTCGCTACCGGCACACCATTCGGCATTTGCAAAATGGAGAGTACAGAATCCCAGCCATCAATGGAATTACTCGATTTTACCGGAACACCAATGACGGGCAGCGGACTCAGGGAGGCCACCATACCGGGTAAATGTGCAGCACCTCCGGCTCCCGCAATGATTACTTTTATCCCTCTTTTGTGTGCGTTTTTTGCATAATCAAACATCTTTTCAGGGGTTCTATGTGCTGAAACCACATCTATTTCAAATGGGATATTGAAGGACTCCAACTGATCCGCTGCAGCCTGCATAACTTTCAGATCAGAATCTGAACCCATAATGATACCAACTAATGCTTTACTCATGATTTTATGATTATTTTCTTTTTGAGGTCCTCTGCAATGCCTAATATTTCTTTTCTGTTCTTTCCGGCGACTACCACATGTCCCATTTTTCGCATAGGACGAGTGTCTGATTTTCCGTACCAATGCAAATGTACATTTTTTGTATTCAACGCCTGATTAAATCCCTCTATTTTTGCCGGCCCGCTGTAATCCGGATGCCCCAGCAGATTAAACATAATGCCCTCTTGTGTGGAAGAGGTATCACCGGGTGGTAAATTGAGGATCATTCTGATGAGCTGCTCATATTGTGAACAGGGACAACACTCTATGGTATGATGACCGCTATTGTGGGGTCTTGGAGCCACTTCATTGATGAGTAAGTTTCCTTTTTTATCCAGAAAAAATTCAATAGCGAGAATACCTCTGTAGTCCACGGAATCCACTAATTCAAATGCAATCTCTTTCATTTTGCTCTCGATTGAGGAATCGATATTAGCGGGAGATTCCAGCTGATCGAGCAGATTGGCCTCGTGAAATACCATTTCGACGGCACCATAAACCGCTTTTTCTCCATTTTCATTTCTGCAAACGATGATGGCGAGCTCTTTTTCAATATTTACAAGCTCTTCTATCAGGCATGCTCCTTCGGGCAGTGAATTGAGATCTTCTTGGGATTTGATTATAGCCACGCCGCGTCCGTCATAACCTTCAAATCTCGATTTCCAGACAAAGGGAAATTTCCAGTCGCCATTATTAACCTTTTCTTTCAGTTCAGTAAGTTGATCAAAAGAAGAAAACTTTGTTGTCGGAAGGCGATGTACTCTGTAAAATTGATTTTGCCGCCCTTTGTCTTTCACAATGTCGAGAAACTCAGGATCGGGAAAAACCGCTTTTCCCATTTTTTTCAGGTCGTGTAGCGCTTTGCTGTTGACCCCTTCTATTTCTATGGTGATGATATCTAAGTCTTTGGCAAAATTCATTACCTCATCGTAATTACTGAAATCCCCTTCTACAAATTCAGTGCAGTAAGGAGCAGCCGGGAAACTTGGGTCTTTATCCAGTACGGCTATTTTCAGATGCCAGGGAGCTGCTGCAATGCACAGCATTTTACCTAATTGGCCACCACCGAGGATGCCAATTTTTTTCTCAGGAAAAATCATTAATGTGGTTTAAGTTTTAAAATCAAGCCCGAATATCGTTATTTTTGGCGAAATTTTTAAAATTGATTTTTGGATGTACGATTTAATAATAAAAAATGCCCGCATCATCAACCGTGGAAAATCTATAGTTGGTGACCTCGCTGTAAAAAATGGTTATATTGAAAAGGTCGCACCGGTGATCGACTCGGTTTCAAAAGAAGTGATAGACGGGAGTGGTTGTTGGTTGATACCGGGTATTATTGATGATCAGGTTCATTTTCGGGAGCCGGGTCTGACTCACAAGGCAAATATAGCTAGTGAATCCGCTGCAGCAGCTGCCGGTGGGGTCACTTCATTTATGGAGATGCCAAACACCAATCCACCTGCTACTACTTTGGATTTATTGGAAAAAAAGTATGAGATAGCAGCTGCCACTTCCACTGTTAACTATTCCTTTTTTATGGGAGCATCTAATGATAATCTTGAAGAGGTGCTGAAAACTCCACGGGATAAAGTTTGCGGTATCAAGGTGTTTATGGGATCGAGTACAGGAAATATGCTGGTAGATGATCGCAAGGTATTGGATTCACTTTTTTCTAAGTGCTCCATGCTGATTGCTACTCACTGTGAAGACGAGGCGACTATCCGAGCCAATCAGGAATTATTTGAAAAAAAATACGGTAAAGCCAATCTGACTGCGGTTCACCATCCTTTAATCCGAAGCAGAGAGGGGTGCTTATTGTCTTCTGAGATGGCAGTTGACCTCGCCAAACAGTATGGGACGAATCTGCATGTTTTACACATCAGTACGGCTGAAGAGACGCTGCTTTTTGATAAAAGATCAGAAAATCCCAATAAACACATCACTGCTGAAGCCTGTGTGCATCATTTGTATTTCTCTGACAGCAGTTACCCTACACTTGGCAACAGGGTTAAATGCAATCCTGCCATAAAATCTTCATCCGACAGGGAAGCCATTTTGCAAGCAGTAATCGATGGTCGAATTGATGTTATTGCAACTGACCACGCTCCCCATACCAACGAAGAAAAAGAACTGCCATATACCCAAAGTCCTTCCGGTTTGCCCCTTGTTCAGCACAGCCTGAACATTATGCTTTCATTTGTTCAAGAGGGTAAAATAAGTGCAGAGTTTATGGTAGAAAAAATGTCCCATTCGGTGGCGGAACTCTTTTCTATAAAAGACAGGGGATATTTAGATGAGGGTTGTCGTGCCGACATTGTATTGGTGGACCCCGAAAAGGAATGGAAAATTACCAAAGAAAACATCCTGTACAAATGTGGATGGTCTCCACTTGAAGGAAAGACCTTTAAAGGTCGGGCCATTCAAACCTGGGTAAATGGGATTTCAGTTTTTAAAGATGGTAAATTGACAGGAGCGAAAGCAGGGGAGCGGTTGTTGTTTGGTAGTTAGTAATGGGCGCAAAACCGATATTGAAAATAATTTATGGTTTACAAGATAATTCTATATTGCTTTAAATCAATCATTCTTCTTAGAATTTTTTGATTGAAGAATCCCGTCTAGTCTTTTTATGATTTAAGGTTCAGCCATTCAGTTATTAGTTTTACCTATTCTATCCTTTAAAACCAGGAATCCGTAAACATTTAGTTAGTTAAAACCAATAGTAATCTAAGTTTTATAAAATTGTTTAATAGCCTAAGTCGAGAAATAAAATTACATGGTAAACTTGATGGGCTTTACCCATAAACATTAAATCTTCCCATATAAAAGAAATCGGACCTTCTTGATTTTTTTGATCCCCAACGCGTTGGGGAGAAAAGAGCCACTTACCTGTCTGAGTTTTAGCAATTCTTACCACATTACAGTTCAAAGCTAAATTATTATCAGTTTTCAAATTATATGGTACTCACCCCGTCGGACATGAGTCAGCAAAAGAATTGATAAAGCGAGTTTAAGTGGGTCCGGCTACAACTTTGTTAAATGGATCAAAAAAAGCGAGTAGTCCTAGACCTTTTTTGTTTCTTTTTTGG
>SLKL01000088.1 GCA_007134625.1 Saprospiraceae bacterium | reverse complement strand
ATTATTTTCCGCGCAGGAACGCTCGACTAGTGAGCTGTTACGCACTCTTTAAATGAATGGCTGCTTCCAAGCCAACATCCTAGCTGTCTTAGCATCCCCACCTCGTTTATCCAACTTAGTTAGTACTTCGGGACCTTAGCTGATGGTCTGGGTTGTTCCCCTCTCGGCAATGGACCTTAGCATCCACCGCCTCACTGCTGGGCTTATGTCATGGCATTCGGAGTTCATCAAGGGTTGGTAGGCGGTGAAGCCCCCTAGCCTTATTGGTAGCTCTACCTCCATGACACACTATTCCCAACGCTGCACCTAAATGCATTTCGGGGAGTACGAGCTATCTCCAAGTTTGATTAGCCTTTCACCCCTACCCACAGGTCATCCAAAGATTTTTCAACATCTACTGGTTCGGGCCTCCATTGGGAGACTATCCCAACTTCACCCTGCCCATGGGTAGATCACTTGGTTTCGCGTCTACTCCTCCCGACTATACGCCCTATTCAGACTCGCTTTCGCTGCGCCTCCTCCCCTAAAGGAATTAAACTCGTCGGAAAGATGTAACTCGTAGGCTCATTATGCAAAAGGCACGCCGTCATTCCCAACTAGTTGGGAACTCCGACCGCTTGTAAGCGTATGGTTTCAGGTTCTTTTCACTCCCCTTCTCGGGGTTCTTTTCACCTTTCCCTCACGGTACTTGTTCACTATCGGTCTCTTGGGAGTATTTAGCCTTACCAGATGGTGCTGGTAGATTCACACGGGATTTCTCCGGTCCCGCGCTACTCAGGATACTGCTGCCCTGAATTCCTTACGTGTACGGGGCTATCACCCTCTATGGCAGCGTCTTCCAAACACTTTCCACTTCGTACTTCAGTAACATATCGCAGTCCTACAACCCCGACCCACTACGTGAGCCGGTTTGGGCTATTCCACTTTCGCTCGCCACTACTCGCAGAATCACTATTGTTTTCTTCTCCTATGGGTACTTAGATGTTTCAGTTCCCCACGTTCGCTATCCCCTAAGGGATCGAATGCCTCACAGCATCCGGGTTTTCCCATTCGGACATCCACGGATCATAGCTCGTTTGCAGCTCCCCGTAGCTTATCGCAGCTTACCACGTCCTTCGTCGCCTCCAAGAGCCAAGGCATCCCCCATACGCCCTTATTCGCTTCCTTATCTTCGCCTAATTTGATTTCCTAATTTGCTCTTACTCGATTACTTTTTTCGCCAAGAATCATATATCCCTATACAATACCTGACTTCTTTACTTTCTCTCATCCTGTCAAAGAACTTTCCCATAGGAACTTCTACAAGCTCCTTTCATTTGGGGATGCAAATATACGGCAGGTAATTTACCTATGGGTAATGTTTTTGAAAAAAAAATCAACTTTTTTTATAGCATTTAATTATTCAGATGAAAATCAACATTTTAGAGAAAGAAAAATTAATACTCATGTGGACTTTTTTTTAGCAATCCACCTTTAACCTCTTTGATGCTTTGGACAAAAAAGAATGCATTGGGATCTAAAACTTGAATGGCTCCTTTTAATCGATGGATTTCCAGCCTTGTTACAACTACCATAATTATATTACAATCTTTTACCTCAACTTTATTTCCAGGCAGATATCCCCTTTGTCCCTTATAAATAGTAAGTGCTTTATCGAATTTCTCTACCAATAAGTCTCTAATCACCTCATGATTTTTGGAAACGATACTGAGTGCAGTATATTCTTCAAATCCATCTACTACATAATCAGTAGTCTTCATAGCTGTGTAGTAAGTCAAGATAGAGTACATTGCGGTTTCAATTCCAAATTCAAATGCTGCCCCTAACAGAATAAGTGAGTTAATCGTAAGAATCACTTCTGATGTACTGAAGCCAGATTTTTTATAAGTATATTGAGCCACTACCTCCAAACCATCAACTACACCTCCACCCCTTATAACCAAGCCAATTCCAAGTCCTATTAAAAAACCACCAAAAACAGCGATAAGCACTCTGTCAGTAGTGACCACAGGCACGCTCACAACATGCATCAAAGCAGCCATTAAAATTACAGCAATTAATGCATGAATAGCAAATGTTTTACCAATTTTGTGATACCCCATTACTATAAAAGGTAAATTGAGTACAAGAAGTAGAATCCCTATTGGAATATCAATAAGGTCAAAAATAAGTATTACAATGCCCGTGACCCCTCCATCAATAAATTTATTCGGCACCATAAATCCTTGAAGCGCGACCACCGCAATAAAAACCCCCAGTATGGTGTATATGATTGAACTAAGAGAAAAAATAGAAGCCCAGTTTATTTTATTCTTGTCTGCCATATTGCAATTGCTTGAAATCTAACCTTAAAAAAATTAATCGATTACCGGACAAAGATAGATTACACTTTCCATTAGATTCAAATGTAAGTTGGTACTATGCTCTATGCTGCTGTCCCCGGTGTTTCCATTTAAAAGTTCCTCCTCTTCACCAAAAATGAAAATTTGATCCATTAAATGGACTTCGCTATTTGTGCCACTAAGACTGTAATCTACATTATTTCTACAGATTCCTCCTATTTTTGCATCAATCTGCTTTCCTTCAATTTTAAGTTTTTTGAGATCTCTAGCTATTGATCTTAATTCAATATTGGATTTATATCCACCTAAATCAATTTCACTCCTTAAATGCCATAGCTTTAATTCTGAATCAACAACTCCCACATCCACTTTATTTGCAAAAAAAATATATACTTTTGAGTCACCTATTATCGACTCTTCAAATAAATCTACATAGGTTGCAGCCAATGTAGAATAATTTAAATCGAGTCTTATAATTCTGCCTTTCGAAATATTTGCCTTTGAATGATCAAGATAACCCTGCACCCTCCTGCAGTTAAAAATATTAAATTGAGAGTGAGAGGGATACAGAAACAAAGAGGTCGCAGATTCAATAAAAACCTCACTATTCTCTGTTTTAAAAAATAAGGACCAATAATCGCCATAATGATTGGACACAGATTGATTCAATGCGATTTGCGTGGTGGATGGAAATCCATTAAATGTTTGTAGGCTACCATTATTTACTTCGATAATACGAACATCAAAATGTCCTGGAACAAAAAAGTCCAGATTGAACACTTCTGATTTTACCTTTTCTTTTAGAGAATAAAATTTCTTCCACCAATAAGCTGGTGCATCCTCTATGAAGAAATTGAAGACAATTATATCTTCTTCTATTTGACGTGTAAAACCAACATAATCAAAAAAATCATCGGTCAAAAAATAATCATCTAATTCCGGAGATAAACTTATGGTTACTCTCATGCTATCGTTACCCTCCTCCAACTCAACAATCTGAACGGCTGCAAGATTAGAACTCAAAGAAAAAATGTCTGCTGAATCAACAAAATATATTTTGTCAATAATCACCTTCCCTTGTCCGTGGGTTTCCAAAGTAGGAATACCAGTAAATAAAAATACCAAGGCGGCAATAACCATTATTTTACTGACTGCAGAATACCAATTCATAAAAGAGACTCATTCGGTTGTAAAGTAATTGTATAACTTCTTTTTTAATTTTACATTATCCACGTTACAACTAAGGTAATAGATAATCTGCTCATTCATAGCTAGCCAGAAGTCGTGAGCCAGTAGCTAAAATAGCTATAAACCAATAAACCACAACAGACAGAAGCTAGAGGCTAAAAGCAAATCACCCCTCCAACTGACGCGGCAAAAACAGAAACTTAGCTCCCAGTTCACTAAGTGAAAAAATGCAGATGTAAGTTTCAGGATCTTTGTAAGTCTCAATAAAGTTTTGGGCGCGATTCTCGTGAATCAAATTCTTGGAAACAAATTCCTCCAGGGTTGATGCAAAAACATTCCATTTGCCTGACCTCCCTCCTTTTTTTACCAACTTAATCCCCATTGAAACTTCTTCCTGTGAGATCACAAAAACAGGGTATTTCGATACCTTTTCTTCACGGATTTTATCGGAAGCCTTACCTATTAATTCTAAATAGGGTTTAATTTCTTCCCTCAAAGTGAGAAAGTATTCTACATTTGTGATTTCGTCCTCTTGTTTCATCTTTCGTTTTTTATAACTACACCTAAGTTCACATTCCTAAAACCTATTTCTTTTTCAAAAGCGCTACCGTTTCAATATGGCTTGTATAAGGAAACATATCCACCGTTCTGATTCTTTCCAGCGAATAGTGGTTTTTCATCAGCCCAATATCTCTAGCCTGGGTAGAGGGGTTGCAGGAAACATAAACCACTTTTTCAACTTTTGAGTTATTGATAGCCTCCACCACATTCTTGTGCAATCCTGCTCTGGGTGGATCAACAATAATTACATCGGGTTTCCCTTTTTGGCTAAAAAAAGAATCATCCAGTATTTTCTCGACTTCCGATACTATAAACTCAACGTTTTCAATGCCATTGAGTTTAGCATTTATTTCAGCATCCTGAATCGCCTCCGGAACCACCTCAATTCCCAACACTTTTCCGGCGGTTTTTGCTGCCATTAAGCTAATACTTCCTATACCGCAATAGAGATCGTAAACCAATGATTCCGCTTGAATATCGGCAAAGCTCAGAGCCAGGTCAAAAAGCACTTCAGCCTGCCCCGGATTGGTCTGAAAAAAGGACTTAGGACCTATCCGAAATACTACATCATTCAGTTTTTCTTCAATATAAGGACTACCTGAAAAGTTATTTAAAGGGAGGTCTAAAATGGTGTCATTCCCCTTGGTATTGATAACGTAAAAAAGTGAGGTAATCTGTGGAAAGTTCTTTGTCAATGACTCCAAAAGTGCTTCGATAGCCTCTCTGTCATCTTCACCAAAAGACAACAAAACCATCAATTGGTCATCCATCCCTGTACGAATCATCAAATTCCTCAATAACCCCTTGTGCTCCCGTAAATTAAAAAACGTTAGCCCATGTTCAACTGCATATTCTTTTACAAAATTCCGGATCTGATTTGACGGATCTCTTTGAAGCCAACACTCATCAATATCCACCACCTTATCGAAGGCACCTGGTCTGTGAAAGCCCAAAGCACCACCCCTGTTGATATTCATATCGTCCTTTGCTTCGGCGAGAGTGATCCACCTTTTATCAGAAAAAGTAAACTCCAGTTTATTCCTGAAAAAAGTGAGTTCTTTGGCAGGTACAGGAGACTCCACTTTCCCGGGATCACAGCCTGCAATCCGCTTTATGGCATTGAGGACAATTTTATTTTTATACTCCAATTGAGCGCTGTACTCCATATGCTGCCATTTGCAACCGCCACAATCATCAAAATGCTTACAAATTGGTTCACATCGATGTGGGGATTCCTCCAAAACTTCCAAGAGTTGACCTTGAGCCACACCTTTTCGCTTTCTTTTGCTTAATGCCTTTACGACATCCCCGGGAACTCCACCATTAACCATGATAACCTCGCCTTTCTCATCCCTGCCAATACACAACCCCTTATCTCCCAAATCGGTTAAATGTATTCTCTCGTAAACTTTTCTCTTTCTGCCCAATTTCTAATTTTTTAATGTATTACGGCCTCCTGACCGAAGACTGTATATATAATTCTGTTCTTCTGTTTTTTCTTCTTCCTTCCTCAGTCTCATTATCTGCAATTGGCCTACTTGAACCAAAACCTTTGGCGACCATTCTATCCCCATCTATACCTCTTTCTATCAAAAATTTAACCACAGAACCGGCTCTCAATTCGGACAAAAACAGATTATCTTCATCGCTTCCAATATTATCAGTATGCCCATGCAGCTCAATTCGAATACTCTCATTGGATTTTAAGAATTCTGCCAGTTGCTCTAATTCAGTAAAGGAGCCTTTTTCAAGTTCAGCAGACCCCGTTCTAAATAAAACGTTTTCCAATACAATAGGTCGTTCATCAGCTGGGGTATCTTTTTCGATTATCCTTTCCATTTCAATATCCAACAAAAAAGGGTCTGTAGCACTTGCGTTCTTATCGGGTTCAAATCTACCCGACACAAAATTATACCCTTTCAAAGAAGCGTTAAAAACATAACTTTTGCCCGAGGGTAAGACCGAAAAAAGGGATCCGGATGCTCCTAAAGTTCGATAAACCAAATCCTCGCCACTAATCCAATCTGTCAAACGCACATTCGCTTGCAATGGCTCTTTTGTCTCAGCATCCCGTACGGTAGCTCTGATGTAAGTAACTGGATTGGCAGCAACATCCTCAGGTAGTTCAAAAGTAAATATCCTGTATATTCCCCTCAAATCAGGAGGTTGAAGTCGATCACTCGCAACATAGGCTGTTACACCATCTGAATCTACATACATCGACCCGTCGTGAAAAACAGAATTAATGGGATACCCAAGATTGTGGGCTTCACCCCACTCGCCATCATCTTCTATACGGCTCAAATACATATCGAAGTCCCCCATGCCGACATGACCATTAGAGTTAAAATAAAAGCTCCTGCCATCGGGATGCACGAAAGGTGATTCCTCATTGCCGGGCGTATTGATTTTTGGGCCCAAATTTACGGGCTCCATGAAGCTGCCGTCATCCAAGATTTTACTGTACCATATATCTCTGCCTCCAAATCCACCAGGACGTTCACTGGAGAAATAAAAGGTTCTGCCATCAGGAGCAAAAGAGGGTTGACTTTCCCAACCGGGTGTATTTACCGGCTCCCCGAGATT
>SLKL01000316.1 GCA_007134625.1 Saprospiraceae bacterium | reverse complement strand
TCTGGAGTTTCTGATTTCTCCATACTGACCAAAAATCCTTTGCAATTCGATGGCGTCTTTTTCCATCAAAACTTGCCGGGCATCCACTTTCAACTCATTGTTCATTCTCATGTCCAATGGTCCATCAAACCGATAAGAAAAACCCCTTTCGGGCACATCAATCTGATGAGAGGAGACCCCAAGGTCAGCCAGAATTCCGTCCACTTTATCCAGTCCCAGGAAATTCAGAAATCTCCCGAAAAATCTAAAGTTGGCGGGCATCAGGCTAAATCTCACATCATCCGGCGTATTGCTTGCTGCATTTTCATCCTGATCAAACCCAATCAATCTTCCCGATTCATCAAGCTCTTTAAGAATTGCCCTGCTGTGCCCCCCACCTCCAAAAGTCAGATCGACATATATTCCATTGGGTTTAATCTTCAGGGCTTCAATACATTCTGCCAGTAAAACCGGCTCGTGGTATCCGTCACTCATTTTCATCTGTTTCAAAACTCGGGCGACCGAGAACCTCCTCAGCCAAATCCGATAGATCGTCCGGCTCATTAGCCAGCATCTTATTATAATTTTCAGGAGACCAGATTTCAATTCTGTCATTAAGTGGAGAAAGAATAACCTCCCCATCAATTCCTGCCGCCTCAAGCTGTCTTTTCGACAAAAGAATCCGATCAGCACTATCCAGAGAGATCAATGTCGCCCCTCTGAAAAAATACCTTAGAAACTGGCGCTCCTTTTTATTATAGACATTCAAATTTTCAACCTCCTTGACAATCTTATCCCAGGTTGATTTTTCGTAGAGCATGAGACATTTCTCAAACCCCCTGTGAACGACAAAGTCATAGGTACCCTTCCCCTCCATCTGCCTGATCAGCTGAGATGGAAGCCGCAATCGCCCTTTTGAGTCGAGCTTACATTCGTATTCACCAAAATATGGCATTTCCCACTTTGTCTTTCAATTATGATTCAAATGTAACATAAGTTCCCACATCTTACCACAATTTCCCCCAAAATTTTTCCATATCAGGAGTTATTAAGCCGAAAAAAAAATGAAAAAAGCACTTATGTAAGCAAATTAGTTACATATTAAAGTTTTTTTGATTATATAATTGAAATAGGCACGGAGTTTGTATAGATACTCAGGCCATATGAAATAGAGATACTGTCTAAGGTAGGATAAACGCCTTTTGTAGGTTGCGCAAATATAACCAACTATTTACATATTATAAAAGTATGCAATATAAATATTTTGGAAAATTGGGGGAATATTCACACCATGTTTGTGTGTCTCAAATAGGAGAAATTATCCCCATTGACATAGGAATTGGGTCGAAGGTGGTAATCCGGTGGGAAGAAGTGGGGGAAAAATGGAAAAACCGAGTTTGGGGTGGTAAAATGGTGTTTGAATAGATGAAGTATTGGATGATACAGCAAATGTATCCGTCTTTAATCATCATGAGCCTTGAACCCTTCATGGCTAAAAAAGATTAACCATTAAGGTATTAAGAAAAGTTAAGGCACATTAAGAAATATGTTGATATCGATCTTAATCTTCTTAATCAACCTTAATTCTTTAATGTTCCAAAAATACCATTGAGGTATTAAGCTAAGTTTTCCATATCTTTACCATATGGGTAAGAAAGTGCATAATCCTCACGATAAATTTGTACGAGAAACTTTTTCAGATCCTGAACGAGCTCAGGCTTTTGTCGAAGAGTTTTTGCCTGAGAATTTATTAAGGGACTTAAACATACCTAGTCTGAAAGTTCTAAAGGATTCTTACCTTGGGAAGGATATGAAGGAGTACTTTTCGGATTTAATTCTTGAACTGGAAGTAAAAGGAAGTAAGGAGGAAAAATTAAAGCTATCCCTTCTTTTTGAGCACAAATCTGTCCCTGATAAATATGTTCTCATTCAGGTTGGACATTATTTATTCTCCCATTTATTCAAACAAATAAGGCAAAAGAAAACCTTAGAATTGGTTATACCGCTAATTTATTATCAGGGAAAACAAAAATGGGACGTACCCAATCTATTAGAGCTTTATAAAAACTACCCTCAATCAGTGCTTGAATATGTTCCGCGATTAAAGCATATTTTTATAGCGCTCAATGAAATATCGGATGAACAAATAAGTACAATACGAAACAGTATGTTGGCTGCATCAATTACTGCTCAAAAATTATTGGAAAACCCAATATCCGCAGTTAGGGATTTTAATCGTATTTTATCAGTATTCCCAACTGATGAAAAATACACGAACTTTTTAAATCTCATTGTCGTTTACATTTTTGAAATCACTAACATATCAGAGAAAGAATTGGCAAATGTTTTTGAAAACATCCCAGCACCAATAAAAAATAAAGTTATGACTACGTATGATAGATTAATCCAAAAAGGAAAAATTGAAGGAAAACTCGAAGGAAAAATTGAAATGACTCTAACCTTGTTCGATGATGGAATCGGAATTACCCAATTAGCAAAAGCTGCTAATATCAGCGAGAAAGAGGTGATTAAAATCCTTAAAGATAACGGTAGAGAAGTCTAAGCCAGTTCATGCTTTAGATCAGTATTTCTTAATGCAAGGTCTCAATGATCCTTAATTCCTTAATGTTTCAAAAAGGGGAATACTATCAAGGAAAGAAGAGGCAGAAGATTTTGGATCAACCATCTTTTATGTTCCTCCCTTAAAATTCTAAATGGTCTAGTATTGAATTTAGGTGCTCTAATATATCAGTAGTGGTACTACAAGCTACTATTAATAATTGAGTTCACTCTGAAAACCCCTTTCTATTACAAATTGCTGCAAAATTCAATATCTTCGTCATCAGATAAAATCTTTCCTCAACGTAGCTAAGGCTACGCCTGCGGAATATTTTAACTTCTTCCTCGATCTTGAATTTTTCGCTCATTTTCATGACGAAAAGGGTTTTCGGAGTGAACTCATAATTCTTCATTTGAATATCTGTAAACCAATCTATGTTCTTTGTCGATCCGTCTCGACCAAAAACCTTTCAGATCGTGCTTTAGTGCTTCAGGTCCTCCTATACCTTCATACGGATCTCTGAGCGTATCTTTAATCAATATGTTGATTCTTTTTAGCTTCTGTTTATCTGTTTTTTGCCAATACAAATAGTCATTCCAAGCTGTGTTTGACCAAGCCAACTTCATTCTTCAACTATTTCCTTAAATTGCTTTTCTCCTTTTTCTGCTTCAGCAATAGAATCTAACAACACTTGACGATTCTTACCGGAGAGTAAGTAATTGGTCTCATTAAGCGCGTTGTATTCTTCTAATGAAATAAGAACTAAGTCCTTTTGATCTTTACGCTTGATAATTACAGCATCAACATCATCGATAACAGAATTCAACCAATGTTTCAGGTTTAATCTAAGTTCCGTATAATTTACTACTTTCATAAATCAAGAAGTTATTAATTACGTACAAAATTAAAAACGTTTTTTGAAATCATTTAGTTTTCCCGGTTAGATATATAAACTTCAAATTTTTTAAAAGAAACAACCATTAAGGAATCGAGAAAAGTTAAGACACATTAGTAAATGTACAGATATCGGTCTTAATCTTCTTAATGAACCTTAATTGCTTAATGTTTCAAAAAGGATAACTACAATTCAGGATTTACTTCTTCTATTAACACCGTTTGGAAGAGCCACATCTTTTCTTTTCCAAATTATTTGGTAATCAATAAATCCAGTTTGCTGAAAATTTAAAAATCACCTCTGATTCTCCTCCAACGTAGATTAAGCACGCCAAATATTGCTTCGCGAACGATGGCTTTGCTCATTTTGGAAGAGCCCTCTATTCTATCTGTAAAGGTGACCGGAATTTCTTTGACTTTAAATCCCTTGCACCAGGCTTTGTATTTCATTTCAATCTGAAATGCGTAACCAATGAATCTGACTTTGTCCAGGTCAATTGCCCTAAGTACCTCGGCACTGTAGCATTTAAAACCTGCAGTGGGATCTTTAATGGGCATCCAGGTTATCATCCTTACGTATAGTGAAGCCCCGTAGGACAGAAAGTGTCGTATAAAAGGCCAATTTTCAATTGCTCCGCCCTTTACATAGCGCGAACCAATAGCCAAATCTCCCTCACCTGAACTCACTACCTTCAGTAATCGTGGCAGATCAAGGGGATTGTGGGAAAAGTCAGCATCCATTTCAAAAATGTAGTCGTAGTCTCTGCTCAAGCCCCACTTAAAACCGGCAATATAAGCTGTCCCAAGTCCCTGTTTCCCCTCACGCTCGAGCAGAAAAATTCTACCTCCAACTGAAAAAGACATTTCTTTCACTATCTGAGCAGTACCATCCGGTGAATTGTCGTCCACTATCAACAAATGAAATTCGGGACCAGCGTTCAGCGCTGCAGAAATCACCTTAGCGATGTTCTCACTTTCATTGTATGTTGGAATAATGACAAGAGACTTACTCAAGGGAAAAATTTATAAGGTGATCAAAGTGCAAATATAAGATTTGTTAAAAAAAGCGGATGTAAAAAAACCGTCGGCATTAAATATCAATCTGAAATCGGAGGTTTACCCGTCTGCTTGTCAAATAGTTAGGAATGGCATACTGTGTTTGAAAAATAGTTTTTACCCAGGTCTTACTCGCCTCATTTTGAACCTGCATTAGGTTAAACACCTCCAAACTTGCCCATACCCTCCGGGTTGACCTGAAAATACTGTTTGGTCTGCTATCTCTGTTTTTCTCATCCCAAAGCAAATAAGAAAAACCTATGTCCACCCGGTGATAAGGGGGATATCTGTAAGTATTTCTAAAAACCCTGTTGTCATCCCTAAGTCCAAAAGGAAGCCCCGTTCCAAACTCCAGATTGAGGTGCATTTTGAAGTTTTCATTATGAGGCAGATAATCCTGAAAAAAGATAGACACTGTAACCAATTGATCAGATGGTCGAGGCACATCCCTTACTTCCTGTGCTTCGGGTTCACCGAGTTCCCTTTTTAGGTGCGTAATCCCATCGAGTTTTTCTCTGGCTGATAAAATAGATAAATTAATCCAGCTCTCCGCTCCCGGAACAAATTCTCCGTTCAACCTTGTATCTATACCAATTACATAGCCGGTGGCATCGTTTTCTCCTGAGTATTGTATTTTCACATTATCCAACTCGTAACTGACCAGGTTCCAAAGGTTTTTATAATAGAGCTCCGTTATCCATCGATATTTGCGCCGGTTTCCGGTCCTTTCCCCAAAATCCCAGGTAAATCCACCCACCAAATGAAAGGATTGCTGTGCTTTGAGATCAAAATTCAAAGTCCCGTCAGGACGCCTTAGCTCTCTGTAAAATGGCGGCTGCGCATAAAGGCCTGCACTCAACCTGAATGACATATCCCGTTCCCAATTTAGTGGTTTAAGGCTTGTACTCAGGCGAGGAGAAATCACTAATTCATTATTGAGGTCCCAATAATTAAAACGCACCCCTCCGGCAATTTGCCACTCTCTGCTTCCGTGATCTACAAGCGTGTAAGTATTTTGAATAAAACCATCAAAACGATTGGAATATTCAGAATTTTCTGTTTTCAATACAGAGAACAAAGTCACATCATTGCCATCGTAGGGAATAGAGTAACCGGCTGAATCCAGACGCTCCCACTCGTTGATCCAATCATTAAAATACTCCCTTTTATATCCTGCGCCCCACTCCACAAAGTTAGATGAACTTCTTTTTTCGCCTCCCAGCTGATTGAACTCAATACCTCCTCTGTGTTTTAGATTCATCACTCGTAAGGTCAGAAAGTTCCTTTTATATCGATGTTGAGTGCCGGTTCCAAGGATAGCAATTTCTTCTCCCAGATTATCACTTCCTATGTCCGTATCAATTTGAGCCAGACGATAGAATCCCAATATGTCCGTCGTTTCATTCTCATCACTTTGAAAAGCACTCGCCAAAAACTTTAGATAAAGCGGATTTTCATTTCTCTCGGGTACCCAGGTTAGTGATGCACCACCCATGTAATTCTCGAAATCATCTAATTCACTTCCTTCAAAAACGGAAGACAACTGCAATGCAAAATCTACCAGTCCCGAAGCTGTAGTCCGCTCCTCAGGGATAAAGGTGTAAATACTCCTGTTGTAATTCCCAATCAGCCCCAACTGAAGCGATGGGTTGAAGTCGTAAGTCACATATGCTTGAAAATCATAAAAATCAGGGGAATATTCACCCGTAACATCTAGTGTACCGAGAAGGTAACGAGTGGTTTTATACCTAAACCCTGCAAGGTACCTGAGTTTATTTTGTCCATGATCACCCATCCACGTACTCCCTTCCATATGGATACCACCTCCAAGCATACTCGCTTCAAGACCAAGTCTAAACTCTGTAGGAACTTTATATCGAATATCCAGTACTGATGACATCTTGTCCCCATACCTTGGAAGAAAGCCCCCTGAACTAAATGAAATATCTCTTATCAAATTAATATTGGGAAAGCTCAATCCTTCTTGTTGGGAGGTACTGATTAATTGTGGGCGGTAAATTTCAAAGTCATTGACATAGACAAGGTTTTCATCGTAATTCCCCCCCCTTACAATGTACTGACTACTCAACTCACCTCCAGTTCCTCCATAAGTTCCGAGTGCTATACCCGAGAGTAAACTTTCAAAATTACCGGAAACGGAAGGAATCAATCTTAACTCCTCTGCCCGTTCACGTATCATAGTCACTTCTTCTATCCTACCCGATCGCACAATGACTTCAAGATCAGCATCTATGGGTACCAGATAAATTACTACCGCTCTGGATTCCCCGGGATCAAATTCTGGCAGGGTTTTCACTAAAGAATTATACCCTATCCTACTGACTCTAATCTCAAGGGATGCATTTGCCGGAACTTCCATTTCAAAGCTACCCCCCTCATCGGATTCAGCAAAAACGTTAGTATCCTCTATCTGAAGAATAGCCAAATCTACAGCGGCCCCAGTTAATTCATCAACCACTATCCCGGATAGGTTGCCGGTTTGGCCATTGGAAGTATTACCAATGAAAAAAAACAATAATGATGTAAATACTACCCCAAAATAAAATCTCATTAACCCAAATATTTTTTCACCATAATGGAAAACTACTCTTAAAGCTTAATTTTTCAAATCAGTTTCAATTTGCCCGACCATCAAAGATCAGTACTTTTTTATAAAAATCCGAGCAATAATCCACCCCTGCTCATGGGATACCAAAAGTTAACTCAATTAGTAGTTGTGGAATTTCAAAAATTGAAAACTTTAGGACACGAAACTACTAATGAGTGCAGTTCGATTTTAGTTTAGACTTCCAATTTCCTTAAACCGCTTAATGGTCTTTAAGGGATCGTCCGATTTAAAAACACTGCTGCCCGCCACAAGTACTCTTGCTCCAGCCTCAAGAATAGCAGATGCATTTTGCAAACCTACTCCACCATCTACTTCAATTACGGCGTTTAGATTGCGTTCTTCAATCATTTTTGATAGTGCTTTGATTTTAGGGATAGTGCGGTAAATAAACTTTTGTCCACCGAATCCGGGATTAACCGACATGACCAATGCAAGATCAATATCCTCCAATACATCCTCCAGAGAAGACACAGGCGTAGAGGGGTTCAAAGCAACTCCGGCTTTTGCACCCGCATCTTTAATTTGCTGAATGGTTCTGTGCAAATGCGGACAAGTTTCAACATGTACTGTTACCACAGATGCACCGGCTTTTACAAATTCATTGATGTATTTTTCCGGCTCTACAATCATAAGGTGAACATCAAGCGGTTTTTTGGTTAAAGAAGCCGCCATTTCTACTATCATCTGTCCGTAAGAAATATTGGGAACAAAGCGACCATCCATAACATCCAAATGAAGCCAATCTGCCTCACTTTTATCAAACAACTGAATTTCCTCACCCAGGCGTGAAAAATCCGCGGCCAAGAGAGAAGGAGCTATCAAGTGATTATTATGCATATTTATTTAGATTTGAAAGTGCAAAAGTACTTGTTTTAGCGGAACTATATGCAATCTGGACTATGCTATAATTTTGAAAAGTGGATAGTAAAATCGGATAACTTGAATTAGGGATTGGGAATTAGGAGGTACGAATTACGAATTAGGAATGATTAATTGAAAGTTGAAAATTGAGGATTGAAAATTTGATTTTTTTAGACAGAGTTGAAGTTGTTAGGATGTAGCAATATTTTATAGAGATTTAATATCAGATTTAAAATCGCAGAGCCAGACTGCTAGTTAACCAAGCCAAAGGCATGGCAGAACAAATTTATAAATGAATTACGAATGGCAATACTTGTAGGATGCGAGGGTTCAGAAAAGTGGTTTAATATCTTGAATTAAAAAAAGCAAAATAAGTCTTACAAGCATCCAAATAATAGTACTATTCATCCGCTCTAATTTCATTACTTAAACTCATTCAGGTACTGAGGATTTCATCCTCATTCAAAATCTCTTCCCTTCTCATCGCAAGAAAAACGCTAGCCGTTGCAACTACATCCTTTTCACAATATTTAACAATTCGTTCTAATTGTTCGCCCTCCCAATAGGTCTGATTTACCATGCTACCATCGATATCATCCTTGGGTGTGGGCACACCAAATAATTTCGCGAGTAAAGCGAGGGACGTATAGGCTTTGTAGTCACCAAACTTCCAAAGTTCCATGGTATCCAGGAGATATTTCACTTCCCAGGGCTTCTTACCGGGAATATTAATCAATGGTGGAATTTTCACTTGATTTACCATCATTCGCCTACCGATATAAGGAATATCAAACTCTCTGACATTGTGACCACAAATAAAATCTGATTCAGGATAGCAAAAATAGTTTTGCAGAAGTTCTGAGAATTCTTCCAATAATATTTTTTCATCATCACCAAAAAAGGATTTGACCCTAAATTCTCTTTGTTTCTCTCTCCATTCAGAAAAGTATCCGACTGAAATACATATGATCTTTCCAAACTCTGAAAAAATCCCTGCCTTTTCTTCGTACAAATCTGCTGTGCTTAATTCTTCCTGACTTCTTTGAAAACGCAGTGCTTTTTTGTCCCAAAATTTTTTGAAATCATCATCTAAGTCGCTGTAACTTTTTCTTGCAGCAACAGTCTCAATATCGAGAAATAATACTTTTTCAAGTCGGACGTTATTGATCATATTCTATTTCATTATATTTGTGATAGATTATTGCCTTCCTTTATCAGATCCACCTGATTATTAAGTCTTTAAATTTAGCTAAAACCCAAAATTACTCCATGTGAATGGAAAGTTTTAACTTTACAGAGAGTTTTTTAGAGAATTCATTTTTAAAATTACAAATTATGGCACAATCCAAGTCAAAAAGAAATTTATCGGTTATAGCAATAGTTGTCATACTAATTTTGCTTTTAATCAACGGAGTCCTATTGTTTGATCGGGCATCCAAAGACCAGGAAATCAGAGAACAACAAAGAGACCTATCTGAAATACAACAGTTGCAAAGTGAGTTGGAAAGGGAGTATTATGAAGCTTTAGCAGAGTTGGACGACATGCGAACTGACAACGAGGAACTGAACAGCATAATTGATCAGCAGAAAGAGGAGTTGACCAGGCAGCGCAACAGGATTTCCAATCTAATTTACGAAAATAGAAACTTTGAAGATGCGAGGCGGGAGTTGAATACCCTCAGGGAGAAGGTTGATGATTACATTTCAAAAATTGACGAGTTGACTCAGGAGAATATCGCACTACAGCAAGACAGATCAAGACTTCAAACAGAAAAGCAACAATTGACTGAGGAAATAGCGAGTGAAAGGAAAGCAACTGATGAATTAATGGCTGTTCAGCAACAGTTAATGCAGGAGCGCGAATTAATGGATGATGAGTTGAAATTTCTTGCAAAAAAAGTAGATAGGGCTTCTGTGATTGAGGTAGACAATATTGAGATAGAGGCGTTCAGAATCACTGATGGAGGTAGAGAGAGAAGAAGAAGGAGTGCCAGAAATGTGGATGCACTGCGAATTTGTTTTGATACTACACCCAATGAAATAGTTGAATTTGGAGATGAAGCATTTTTTATTCGGGTGGTCAATCCAGGGGGTGAAACCCTTGCTATTGAAAGTCTCGGTTCAGGAGTAATAGAGGATCTATCCAGCGCCACACAAGTCAGATTTACTCAGATGAAAACGGTAGCTTATGATCAGGACCCTCAGAATGTGTGTGTTCGATGGTCACCCAACATTAACTTCACCTCAGGTACTTATCAAGTGTATATTTACAATAAAGGCTACATCGCAGGACAAACCCAATTTGAGTTGAGGTAGTCAGTAAAACATTTAGGGTACTTTTTATAAAAGCATGTAACAAATCTAACAGCTATGCTGTTAGTCGTATCTAATGAGTTCATAAAAGGAGAGAACATGCGTGGGTGGAAATTTACTAAGTGGACACCGGATAATACCAATAAAAACAGGTTTGAGGAACTGCTGGAGATATTCAGGCAACTTCTGATGTACACCGCAGGAAATGTATCAGAAGCACTCAGTTGGATGACGGAGTTGGACAGGCAATACAACTTTACCGATGAGGAATACGGTATGGCAGACTTTATTGATGACCTGTTAGAGAAGGGATTCATTCAAACCAATCCCAATCAGGCTGATCCAGCATTTAACCTATCTGCTAAAATGGAGATCCACCTCAGAAAAACAGCACTTGATGACATATTTGATGATTTGGCAAAAACGGGTAGAGGGAAACATCAAACCCGTTTTTCGGGAAAAGGAGATGAAGATACGAGTGAACTTAGGAAGTATGAGTTCGGTGACCCCTTAGAAAAAATTGCACTCAATGAATCATTAAAAAATGCCGTGGCGAGGACAGGTTTCGATAATATCCAGTTGCGACATGATGATCTCGAAGTTAAAGAAACCTACTACCAAACTCGCGCCAGTACAGTTCTAATGATTGATATTAGTCACAGTATGATCTTATACGGAGAAGACCGGATAACTCCCGCGAGGAAAGTAGCTATGGCACTTTCAGAATGGATTACCACAAGATACCCTAAAGACACCTTGGATGTAATTGTTTTTGGAAATGATGCTTGGAAGATTGAGATCGCAGACTTACCTTACCTTCAAGTTGGCCCCTACCATACGAATACTGTGGCCGGGTTGGAGTTAGCAATGGATATTCTCAGAAAGAAGAAAAACCCCAACAAGCAAATCATGATGATTACGGACGGAAAACCAACTTGCATTAAACAAGGCAGGAGTTATTACAAAAACAGTTTTGGTTTGGATAAAAAGATATTGACTAGAACTTTAGCACTTGCTCACAGGTGCAGAAAATTAAATATTCCTATTACGACATTTATGATAGCTACTGACCCCTGGCTTGTCAATTTCGTTGATCAATTTACAAGAGCAAATGGTGGCAAGGCATTTTATAGTTCCCTTGATCAACTTGGAGAATTTGTTTTTAAAAACTACAAGAATAAAAAATGAATATAAAACAGGCAAAAACTTTAGGTGAATTAAAAGCTCAAAATTATATACCTAAAAACATAAAACAGGAAATAAAGGATAACCTGATACATCACATAAAAAACAAAACTAATGTTTTTTATGATATCTTCGGATATGAAGAAACTGTAATTCCGGATATTGAAAAAGCTTTGTTGGCAAAGCATAATATCTTATTATTGGGTTTGCGAGGTCAGGCAAAAACACGTCTTGCAAGAAATATAATACGCCTTTTGGATGATGCAATCCCGGTAATTAAGGGATCGGAGATTAATGACAATCCTTTTAATCCCATATCTCATTACGGAAAGAAAATGATTGCTGAATACGGAGACGAGTGTCCTATTGATTGGATAAGTGCAGAAGACCGATATGTAGAGAAATTAGCAACACCTGATGTTAGTGTCTCGGATTTAATCGGGGATTTAGACCCTATAAAGGCCGTTAATGAAAAGCTATCTTATTCTGATGAACAAGCCATTCATTTTGGTTTGGTACCACGATCTCATAGATCTGTTTTTGTATTGAACGAACTGCCAGACCTTCAGCCAAGAATTCAGGTCGCTTTGTTTAATATTTTGGAAGAGGGTGATATTCAGATAAGGGGTTTTAAACTGAGGTTACCACTTGATATCCTTTTTATTTTCACAGCCAATCCTGAAGATTATACGAATAGAGGAAGCATCATTACACCACTAAAAGACAGAATCGAAAGTCAAATCACCACACATTACCCTGACGAAATAGAAATATCAAAAATGATTACAAAAAGTGAAGCTAAGGTTGATGCTGAACTTTTATCTAAGATTCACATGCCTGAATTGGCTGAAGACTTATTGGAGTATATAGCCTTTAATGCACGGGAATCAGAGTATATTGATGAATCCTCCGGCGTATCGGCACGAATGACCATCGCAGCGAGGGAATTATTATTTGGTGCTGCTGAAAGACGTTTACTCTTGAATGAAGAAGACAGTACAAGCATTCGGTTCAGCGACTTTTGGTCGATCATTCCAGCAATTACAGGAAAAGTTGAATTACTATATGAGGGAGAGAATCTGGGGCCGCATGAGGTAGCATTGAATATAATGAGCGATGCTGTTAAGGATTTATACCTCGAGTACTTTCCGAATCCGAATAAGAAATTACCGCAAAAGTATCAGGATTTATATGCTGCCATAAAATCATGGTTTGAATCAGGAAATACAATAGAACTAAAAAATGATGAGACAAACATGCTCAGAGCTGAAAAATTAAAATCAGTAAAAGGTCTATCAAAATTTCTTTCTTACCATAGTTTTAGCACAAAAGGCCATGAATTCATAAAGGAATTAACTCTACACGCATTAACAGAGTTTGAATTAATAAGTAAGGAAATAATTCGTGGTAAGATTATGTTTAAAGATCCCCTTGCCGGAATGTTAGATGATCTGGATGCAGAGGATTAAAGCAAAAAAAAGCCCGCAAAAGCGGGCTTTTAAATTTTATATTTAATATGACCAAAAGTCTTGTTCGAAATTGAATAATTCATCTTCAATTTTCTGCGATTCAAACAATTGGTCCATACGCTCTTCATAAAAAGTACTCAAACGTTCATCATAAACATTAGAAGCTTTAAAGATATAGCTAGAGAATCTACGCATTTCAATTAAATCATACCATGTCATAGGAGCTGCATCATTACCCGGAACAAAAGCAATTTCTTTGGCAAACAATTGTCTTGCTTGAGGGTAGTAAATCCAAAAGAGTGGTAATTCATACCTAAAAATACCTGTTTCATCATCAAACACATCCAATAGCGGGCTAATGCCAAGAATCCTTACATCTAATCTAGAGTATTTGTTATTAAAAAACCATACCTCTTTGATTCTGAATCTTTGGATATTCAACGGATCAATATTACTCTGTGTGATAACAATTTCTTCTTCGTAGGTAATAGGGTCGATAATCCTATTTGTATCTACGCGGAACAATAATGAATTAACATCATCAGGTGTCATTTGCTCTAGAAAGTCATCTCTGTTAAAAACAGTTAATTCACCATTTTGAACACCCTCAATTAATATTGAGGCGAAAGGCCTTAAAGGGTTAATAAACGGCGCATTGATTTTCTCTCTGACATCTAGAATTCTCCAAATAGTCCTTTCCCAAGGAACATCTGCTTCACGCATAGGAGCATAATCTAAGACCCTTCTTTCATGAAGTGAAGGTCTTTCGACAACACCATCCAGAAAAACTTCTTCATCAGGTACAGAGGATTCAGTAATAATCCCTCCAGGAGTCTGCCCATAAGCAGTCATCATGGCTCCAAAGAAGAAAATAAATATTGATAAACGAAGAATATTAAAATACATAGTTATTTGTTTTTTATCTGATATTCCAGACCATATCATTAATACGCCTTGGCGCAGTATCACCGGGACACCTTGCTCTAACATTTTCAAAGAAATACCTGTCTCCTGGAGATGCCTGATCAACTAACCTTCTAGCCTCACCATCAAAAGAACCACCAGCATTTTGTACAATTACAGGATCTTGCCTCCTTTCGACTCTAACTAATTGAAAACCTGCAATTTCACATCTTGCATCAAAATCGAAATTTTCCAAATGTGCAATTACACCCCTTTGGGCCCTGAATTGACCATCACCCATTGTACCACCTGGATCAGTCCCTAAACGTGCTACAGGATCAGGAATTCTTCTTACACGGAAGTTAAATTCTGTTCTTTCAAGGCCACCACCTGATAAAATGATCTTTGCTTCACCGGGTTGTGTAACCCTTACATTTTGACGACTTATATTTCCATCAATAGGAGTCATCGTAATTCCGGCACCTTCTCCACTAACATTTAATTGTGCCGTTGGAATACCCGCTGCTGAAATGGAAACAGGATTATCAACACCTATGTAGAACACATTCATCATTTCTGCAGCAACATTGGCAGACCTAAGACCTACTTCGTATTCAAATTGCTGAGTATAAGTATCTACCTGTCCAGTGGCAGGATTAGTTAACCTAATTTCAGCAGTATAACGATTAGCACCAATATCGGTGGGAGTTACTCTGAATCGGCCAACGCCATCTTCTATTGGAATCGGTCTTCCATTAACAAAAACTTCCATGTTGTCAACACTGGTGGAGGCAGCACTTAAGAAAAGATCTGCTTCATATGTCTCACCCCTAATAATATATGAACTAGAAGGTGCGGCAACAACTCTAAAATCATCAAAAATGATATCATCCCCACCAACACGTTGCATAAAGAATGATAAAATATTATTCTCTGTAAGCCTAACGTCATTAATAAACTTCCTGAAAATAGGTAAAACTGCCTGAAGGGGCATTCTGCTAAACATAAAGTCCTCCCAGCTTTCTCTCGGAGTTTCAGCATCTTTGTATGCATCAGGATCAACTGAGATTGCTATGGCATCAGAGGAAAATCTGGCACGGTCATTTTCAGGTATGAATTCTAAAAACTCATCCTGAGCATTCAACAAAGTCTGTAATAACTCAGCTCCTTTGTCACCGGTAACAAGAACCCTCGAGGCGGCATCAGTATGTTTGGGATTATTAATCTCCCTTTTACCATTACGATCAACCCAACCTCCGGCCTCTTCAATCATATCCTCAATTATACCTTCGAGGTAATTTACAAGATCATCAGCTTTTTCCCTTACCTGAGGAGCAAGATCAGCGTAAATTTGAAAATTCTCAGGATCTCTTAATGCACCAGTTGCAATGGCATCTGGCATTCTTTGATTATCTGCATACAATTTGGCATTTGAATCAAGCAAAGATTCGTCCACCAATTTGAAAGCATTGAAAACTTCCGCAGACACGTTCAGTGCCAACATAGCAGTTAAGACCAAATACATGATCGTGATCATTAACTGCCGCGGTTCCTTTGGTATTGACATTTTTTATTTTTTTAATTTGCGATAAATAGAATTCAAACTGAAGTGTGAATTTCTACACCTCAGTAATAAAAGAACCGAACTTAATTATCTCGGTCCTCCCATTGCATTCAGAATGTTACCATAAACCCCATTCAAAGAATTGAGATTCTTATTTACAGCAGCAAGTTGTTCTTTATATGCTTTGGTATCTTCAGCAGTATCAGCAATGTTCATCATCGCTTCATTCATTTTGTCATAGAAATTACTCATAGACTTAATCTGATCTTTAGTCTTAGAGAAATCAACCTCTTGAAGAGCTTTAAGTGATCCCATATTTTTAGAAATAGACTCTAACTCACCTAACATACCACCTAATTGCTTCTCAACTACTTCTCCATCAATAGCTCTTCCACCTGCTGAAGATTGAACTAAAGGAGCAAGATTAGAATGATAGTTGTCTAGGCCGGGATACAATTTCTCCCAATAGTAATCTTTTTGAGGAGGAAGAATACCTAGGAATAAGAAGATTGCAGCTTCCACCGATAGACCGATTGTTAACATGAGGTCACCACCGGGCCACGCCATAATTTTGTAAAGGGCTCCAAGCATTACTGCTGCTGCACCGACTCCAATTGCAAGGTTTTTAACGTACTTAAACCAATTTGACTTATAAAATGCCATCTGAAAAAAATTTTGATTAAGATTAAGAAATAAGTTAATTATGTTTTACCACAAAACTGTGCACTAATATACACATAAAAGCACTTGTGGAAATATATTATTTTTTAAAAGAATATTAATGCTTACTTAAAATCAGGAATAACTGATAAATAAATATTAAAGATCATCAATTGATCGACCCAGGAAGGTCAATACATTTCTAAATCCAATATAGGATTTAGTAGTATCTTGATACTCCCATGACCTTGTACCTGTTTGAAGGTAATATCCAATGTCTTTCCACGAACCACCTCTAACTACCTTTCTTTTAAAAGCATCGGGATCGTCAGGATGAGCATCATACTTAATATCAGGACTCAAATCATGTATGAAAGCATATGCGTTTTCATCGAAAGCAGATTCAGTCCACTCTGCAACATTACCGGCCATATTATATAAACCGTAATCATTCGGAAAGTACATGTACGCATTTACAGTGTACATACCACCGTCTTCAATGTAATTTCCTCTTCCAGGTTTAAAATTACCCATCAGACAACCTTTGGAGTTTCTCAGATTGTATGCACCCCATGGGAATGGGGCTAAATCACGACCTCCTCTTGCTGCATACTCCCATTCAAACTCAGTTGGGAGTCTAAAATCCTCAGAATTTGGTTCGTGAGGTCTGAATGCATCCCACAACTGCGTTCTCCAATGAGAGAACGCTTTTGCCATTTTCCAGCTGACACCAACAACAGGGTAATCGTCGAAAGCAGGGTGTGAGAAATAATTTCTTGTCAAAGGCTCATTATATGAATAAGCAAAATCTCTTATCCAAACCAAGGTATCAGGATAAATATTGATAGATTCTATATTAACAAGATCATTAATTGTAGCATTTCGATCGTGAGCAGCGCGTTGCCAGTCTATCCACCTGTATTCGTAATTGAACATAGAGACATCATACGCTTTTCTTCTGTTAACTGTCATGTGAGCTGGGACAAACATAGGCTCTAACATCTCATCATCCCAAAAAATCTCGAATTCCCAGTCAATTCTTTCTTCACCCCTTTCATCTACATAAAAATGATCTAATAGAGTATGTGCAATAGAATCTCTTACCCAATATACGAATTGTCTGTACTCGTTATTGGTGATTTCAGTATCATCCATATAGAAACCCGGAATAGAAACTGTTCTTGCGCGTTGGATATAAGTATTAAAAATATCCTCATCGGAAGCACCAATATGTAGTGTTCCTGATGGAATATAAACCATACCATAAGGATTAATTCCTCTCCATGTTGGTCTGTCTTCTACACCTCGTAATTGCCCGTCAAAGCTGGAACCACAACCCGCAAACAAGATTCCGAAAAGTGCAACGCCTAAATAAATTAAAAATCGATTCATACCTTTTTGATAGTTTTCCTTCTGATTAGTTTTTAAGATTGAAACATCTAACAGTTTTGTAAATATAGAGAGTGAACGAACTCATCGACAACTAATGCTTTTTTTTTATGAAAACTTTAAGACTTCATAAAGCCTTTGATTTCACCCACAAAACTCATCCTAATTATTCAACTGATATGCGAAAATAGCTATTTCTTTTTAAATTAATGAACATTAAAGAAAAAATTAACAATTAGTCAGGCTAAATAACCTGATAAAACAATCCAAAAGCACTCACCATCTCCAAAAATTAACAGTTATTTTTATTCCAGGAAACGAGGATTGTAAATCACCGGAGGTGGTGTCCTGTCTGACCTCCATTCGGGCATTCTGTAAACCAACATTATTTCATGTGTTGAACCGGCAGCCTGATATATTTCAGAAAGTCCAATGTCATAATTGTAGTAAAAAACGAAGCGATCATTTAACCTGATTCCTGCAGTCAATGCGACAGCATCCATGCTATTTGGACTGTAACCCCTAATGCCTATACCACCGAAATATTGATTATTGAATCCCGCCAGCGCATGAATAAAAGTTTGTACTTTGCGCAAATCGCTATATACATGTAATGATGGAATAAAAAACAATCCGTCATCCAATACCATAAAGTAATCAACAAATAGTGAAAACTCTCCCTTTGGCCGATACGATATTTCTTCATTTTGAAAATGGGAGATGGGACTCAATTGTCTGATCGATACTCCCCCTTCAATCCCTCGGTAAGTCGCCCAGGCAGAAAGTCCGAAAACAGGAACCCATGAACTGATATTCCTATTATCGAGTAGTGGATCCCTGTGGTTTATTTCATTCTCACCATAAAATCCTCCGGGTGTGCGGAGTGCAGACTGATCTATTCTTTTTTGCTCAAGACCTCCTAAAAGTCCAACTGAAGCCCTACCCCATTCAAAGTTGAACATACGTGCATAGGTAACAGATAGGGAAAGACTATTTTCCACCCCAATTGCATCTGTGGCCAATTGGAAACCTCCTGCCGAAATACCATAATCTAAGGGCAAATATGCATTGACCAATTGCGACGATGGTGATCCTGCAATATTAGTCCATTGATTTCTATGAACACCTGTGATTACCATAGTATTGTCAAAAACGGAAACGGCAGGATTAAACTGAAACTTATTTATTGTTGACAAACTAAAATGAGACAATTGCTGAGAATACACTTCCTGAAAGCCTAAAGAAAATATTAGACCAATTATCAATATCCATTTTTGAGGTATTATTCTCATATTAAACTCAATATTAAAAGCCAGAGGCAAAATCTGAACGTTTATATATAACAACTATTGCAAAACAGTCTTTCCGGTATTTTTGACCCGCAATCCGTCATAGGCTAAATAAACACCATCAGGTAATTCTTTGGATACGTCTTCATATAGACCCATAGTATGACTGATGTGGGTCAAAAATGTATGCTTTGGTTTAACCTTTTCTGATATACGTATAGCATCAGAAAGACTAAGATGAGAATAGTGTTCCTTTTTTCTTAAGGCATTTAAAACCAAAACCTCACAACCTGAAGCGGCCTCAATGACCTTATCATCAATAGTTTTAGCATCTGTTATATAAACTACCGGTCCAATTCTGAAACCAAGTACAGGCCATCCGCCGTGAGAAACAGGTAGTGGCTGTATCGCTATACCTAAACCATTTATACTAAAGGAATCCTTTTCGTTGATTGAATGTGTATTTACACTTGGAGCTCCGGGATATGGATTGGGATCAAATACATATGGAAAGCGATTTTTTACCTCATTCAGCACTCTTTTTGTTCCAAAAACGTCAATACCTCCCCTTTTCATAAAATTATAAGGTCTAATATCATCTAAACCAATTACGTGATCATTGTGCTCATGGGTAAATAGAACAGCATCTATCTGACAAATTTTTTCTCTCAGCATCTGTTGCCTAAAATCTGGACCAACATCAAAAACAATCGTTTTCCCGGCAATTTTTAACAGCGCTGAAGTCCTCAGTCGTTGATCATGAGGATCTGATGAAGTACAAACCTCACAGTTACACCCTATCACAGGGACGCCCTGAGAGGTGCCGGTACCTAGAAATATCAACTCAAATGCTTCCAATTCTATTCAATTAGCTATTTTCATAATGAAAAAATCATACTAATGGTTCTTTTCTTGTTCGGGACTTTATTCTTCCTCCTCTATTTCTTTTAATATTTCTTCAAGACTCAATATCCTTCCCTTTGTATCAAAAAACTTATTCACTAAGGCAACACCTTCTTCTCTCAACCTACAATATCCTGAACTAAAGTTACCCTTAGCATAAACTACTTTTACTCCCTTTGTTTTAAGATGTTGTTCCAGACTTTTTAATTTCCTTTTGCTCATTTCTTTTTTGCTTTCTAATTTAAAAAGCTCATACTTTTCCTTTTACTTTACAACAAGAGGTTAAATCCATGTTGCCATATCGTATTCTCGCCCATTATTATATAAAAAGCTAAAGTAAAATATTTTTCTTAAGTTTATTGTTAAATCAACAATTGTAATTTCAAATGACCGGAACTATCTACAGGGACTTGGGAAAAACCATTCCTATTTTATTGATTTTATTTTCCATTTTCTCCTCTGAAAGATTAATCTCGCAGACCTTTGATGCTTCGATTAAGACCGGTATAAATTGGTCACAAATGAGTGACCTCGAAGAAGGATTGAACAGACCGGGTCTGGTTTTTAGCGCAAACTTGAGTTATACAGCTGAAGAAAAACCTATGAAATGGAATCTCGGATTATTATACAGAGAAAGCGGATTGTCTGAAAATTTTCAGTTTCTTCCGACGCGAAATTTAGCTGGAATAGAATTGCAATGGATTGAATTACCCCTCAGTATATCCTTTCTGGATTGGAAAGCTGAACACCGTGGTGGATTCTCTTACCACAAAATGCATTACAGTTTTGGAATTAGTCCTGCCAGATTACTCAGTATTAAACTTACTGATTATAGCCCGGTACCGGATTTTTCAGATGATGAGATAAAAGATGCTTTTAGGGATTTTAACTTGAACTGGTTTCTAGGAATTTCTTTTTTCCCACACCCTAATTGGTCATTTAATTTAGAGTTTTCCCGATCAGTTTTTAGTCTTACCACTGAAAGGGGAGGAAAAAAAGTAGGGATAGAAAACACCAGACAGAGCTTATTTACTACAAGTATTGGATTTCATTTGTAACTTTGTACTAATCATTTTCTCATTGATAAAAAATGTTCTTATGAATAATTTATTTTCCTTAGTACTGCTAATCAGTTTTTCCATTTTAATTTATTCCTGTGGTGGAAGTGAAAAAAGTGAACAACAAGAGACTATTGAAGAAAGTACTCCAACCGCTCCCGGCATGTCTAATGACGATTTTAATCACTTGCTAAATAATGTGACCAATATAGAATATCTCTTCATCGATTATCCTATTAGTTTTTCCCAAAATGAACCCAACGCTGTCAGGCAGGCTGTAATGTTTATTGAGCGAGAGACAGCTTTTCCAGAACCGGTATGTGAACCGACTGCAATGATTATTTTCCTTGGTGATGGAGAAATACTTGCTGAAGGCAATGTTTATTTTTTAGAAAACTGTGCATATGTTGTTCTTGAAAAAGACAATGAGCCCGTTTATTACCACAAGCTCAGTAATCAGGGCTATCAATTCTACAATCAGGTATTAGTAAATTACTTCAATCAACTCCAACAACAGCAGCAATAATTAGAATTGTGCACTGTTTTTTAATCGCGTTTTTTAAGCTATAAAAATGACTGTTGCTGTAATTGATCTCGGTACCAATACTTTTCATTTGCTTATAGCGGAGCGGCATGGTAACAGCTTTACAGAAATTTATCGTGAGCGAAAGTTCATTAAACTTGGAGAACATTCAGCAGATTTTATTGGTCCGGAGGCTTTTCAAAGGGGACTGAATGTAATGCAAGAATACCATGAGATTTGCAAAAACTATAAAGTAGAAAATATATATGCTATTGGGACAGCTATGTTGAGGAATGCTATAAATTCGCCCTCTTTTTTGGAGGCGGTTTCAATGGCTACTGACATTCAAATACAAGTCATCAATGGGTTGGAGGAAGCGAGATTAATTTTTAAAGGAGTTTTGGCATCCGGGCTTTTATCAGCAAATAATGATCTTTTAATGGATATAGGTGGAGGTAGCGTAGAGTTTATTTTTTCCAAAAACAAAAATCCTGAATGGTTTGAAAGTATCGATATTGGGGTTTCTATGCTAAAACACAGATTCCCTGTAGATAATAATTTTTCTACAGAAGATATTGTGAACCTCGAAAACTATCTCGACTTTAAGCTTGACCCGATTTATGAAAAATTAAATGGAATTGAACAACTAAATCTAGTAGGCATATCAGGCACTTTCGATGTCATTCGAGATCACTTTTTAGTAGAAAAAAAATTAGCAAGAGATGCTGAATTTAT
>SLKL01000131.1 GCA_007134625.1 Saprospiraceae bacterium | reverse complement strand
TTACATTAATCACGGCATTTGCTGATGCGCATTCACCAAGACTATCACAAACAGAATAAGTAACATAGGCTACCCCACTGTAATCTGTTAATGGTTTGAAGAAAATGGAATCGTTTACTAAATCAACCATTCCTTTAGACACCAATGAAATATTGGAAAAATTTAAACCACCATGAGTGCTACTGTCATTGACCATTACGTCTAAAAAGGTAAAATCACTATTAGAAGGGATGGCAAACTCTACATCTTTGGCAATGACTATAGACTCCTTAACGTCAAACGCAAAATGATACCATTTAATCACCGGATTAGCTCCCCAATTAAGTTGAACTTCAATCGATACTGAATCTAATCCTACAAAATTACTGTCCGGTGTATATTCCAAAAAGCGAGCACCTGAACTTCCTTTACTTATGGCAGTGCCATTCTTCGGATGCTTAATAACCATAAGCATAACGGCATCATAAACCTCCGATTCAAAAACGGAATTGGATAGAATAGCTATATTATCATAAGGAGAAGAAGATGATTGAGCAAATGTAATAGCCGGCGCACTTAGCCATAGAGCCAGTGCAAAGGTAAAAATTGTTAGCAGGACAGGTCTTCCGCTCATGGTTTATTGGTGTAAATATTTACGATAACAAAGGTAAGCTATTTTTACGTTCCAAAAAAACATTTATATTATTTTTTTTTATATCATATTACGATTCCTTCGAATGTATAGTTTTTAATATCTATGTTTACCTGTCAAACAGTTGGAAATAAATTTAAGAAAATACCTGATTAGTTTATACAAAGCAGTTATCTTAGCAATAACAGCTCATTACAAAGACTCCCTGACAGGACCAGGAATTCCAAAAATGACTTGACTTTTATATCACAAAAATCATGAAAAAAAAAAATAATTCAAACGGCATTTCATCAATCAAATTAGTAAAAGTACTCAGACATTTTAATACTGTAGAATTAAATAGATTGGAAAAATTTATCACTTCTCCCTATTTTAACGTGAATGACTCCTTAATTATATTGTTCAATCTTATAACTGAGGGCCTTAAAACTTCGACTCTTGATGATCTGACAAAGGAAATTTTATTTGACCAGATGTTTTCGGGAGATGAGTTCTCAGATACACGATTTAGGAAGGGCTGTTCGGATTTACTCAAACTAATAGAAGAATTTCTTGCGGTAGAAGAATACAGACGAAACCCTTTACACCAGGCCACCTACCTAATGCAAAGTATTGCAGGGAGAAAATTGGATCCACTATATAATTCTGTACTCAAATCAACCAGAAGACTCTCTTCCAGACAACACGAAGTTGCAGCCTCTTACTATTATCACCAGTATGAAATTGAAAAAAATTATTACACAATGCTGGGCTCAGAAATTAAAAGAGATTCAGGTTTTAATCTGGAGCAAATTGCTGAAAATCTTGACTATTTCTACATGGCAGAAAAACTGAGATATTACGCTTCAGCCTTGAGTTGGAGGAATGTAGTAACTGAAGATTATCAAATGCTGTTTATGGATGAAATTTTGAAGCATATTGAAAAAACAGACTACAGCCAGATTCCTCAGATTTCAGTAAACCTCGCCGTTCTAAAAGTATATAAAGAACCTGAAAAGGAAGAAAACTACTACCATCTCAAGTCCGAAATTTTCCGAAATATTGATCGGTTCCCACCCATGGAAGCCAGAGATATTTTTCTTGCTGCCTTAAATTTTTGCATAAAAAGAATCAATCAGGCTGATCAGAAGTTTTTGGAAGAGACACTAATACTATATCAGTACGGTCTGGAAAAGCAATACCTATTCATCAATGGGGAATTGACACCATGGACTTTTAAAAATATTGTGGTCGTAGCACTCCGACTCAAAGAGTTTGACTGGACTGAGCGATTCATTGCGGATTACAACAAATTTATTAATGAGGAACAAAGAGAAAACGCGGTAGCATTTAACCTTGCGAGATTATTTTGGCACCAAAAGAATTTTGAAAAAGTATTAGAACTTTTGAGAGAGGTAGAATTTGAGGATTTTTCATATGCCTTGGGAGCCAAGGCTATGTTAATGGCAAGCTATTACGACCTTGATGAAATTGATGCATTACTTTCATTCCTTAGTTCATTTAGGGTTTTTCTCAATCGAAAAAAGAATCAATTACCTGAACAAAGAAGAAAAAACTATTTGAACCTGATCAAATACACCCAAAAATTAGCCACCCTAAATCCAACAGACAGACAAGCTATCTCCAAACTAAAAAAGGAGTTGGAAGAGGCAAAAAATGTTGCCGATATTCAATGGCTCTTGGAAAAGGTAAATGAACTGTAACTTTGCCATTCTAAACTATGGAAAACTTACCATTTATAAGTAAATCCAAGGCAGAGCGCCTGATGAATTCCCGCGGTAAAAGAGGGGAAGACTTTGTATTTATGCTAAATTACAAACTGGATCAGTGCCTTGTTTGTCCACCCAATCAAGCAGCCGAAATGGGAATTTATTATAAATTTGATCAGCTTAGTAATTGGACAGCTTCCGGATATAATAACAAGCCCTTTTTAAGCCAACCGGAATTTATTCCCCCTACCTTTAATGAATACACTGATGCATTTGAAAAAGTTATGGCTGAGATAAAAGCCGGAAACACCTACCTGATCAATCTTTGCTTTCAATCACTATTAAAGTCTGAGGTCAATTTTGATCAGATAATGAACTATGCTTCAAGTCAATACAAAGTTCTATTAAATGAAAAATTCATTTCTTTTTCACCGGAAACTTTTGTAAAAATAGCGGATGGAAAAATCCATACACACCCTATGAAAGGGACTATCCCGGCTCATCTTAAACATGCCGGTCAGATACTCCTTAAAGACAAGAAAGAACTGGCTGAACATTATACCATTGTTGATCTGTTGCGCAATGACCTGTCTATATCAGCAAAAAATGTTCAGGTTGAGCAATTCAGGTATTTGAGTAAAATAAATTCTGGGAGACGGTCCCTGTACCAAACCAGCTCGCATATCACCGGAGAATTGTCTGACAATTACCGGGACCAGCTGGGGACCATTCTTTTCAGTATGTTACCAGCTGGGAGTATTACAGGAGCTCCAAAATTAAAAACTACTGAGATTTTAGACTGTGTGGAAACGTTCGATCGTGGTTTCTACACAGGTATTGCAGGCATTTATCAGGATGGAAAGTTGGATAGCTGCGTACTGATACGTTTCATTGAAAAAGAAGGAGACAAATATTATTACAAAAGTGGTGGTGGAATCACTTTTTTAAGTGAACCGGAGGACGAATATGAAGAACTAATTGAAAAAATCTATGTGCCATTTACTTGAGTCAATTTGTTGGGAAAAGGGGAATATGGAGTTATTGGACCTCCACATAAACCGAATGAATAGAAGTCGGAAACTCTTATTTGGCATAAATACTCCCATCTACTTAGCACCTGACTTAAAGCCTCCTGAAAACTTGAATCACAAGTGGAAGTTGAGAATAATTTATAAAAAAGAAATTGAAAAAATAGAATGGATTCCATACACAAAATCGATCCCGAAAAAGGTATTGGTTTTGGATGCCGGTCAAATTAATTACGATTTCAAGTATGCTAAGCGGGAATCTTTTGAAAAGTTAAAAAATGACCATCCGGATTTTGATGACTTTATCTTAATACGTGATAACTTTCTGACGGATGGAAGCTACAGTAATTTAGTGTTAAAAATAGGTGACAGATGGCTGACCCCCTCTACCCCACTTTTAAAAGGAGTAAGACGGGAATCATTACTTAAAAAAGGTAAGATTAGCGAGCATCCACTTAAAAAAGAACATTTACTCATGGCTGATGAAATTCGACTAATTAATGCATTGCTACCTTTAGATGATGCTATAGTCCTTAAAACAGATCAATTGTTTTTCTCAAAAAAGGCTTAGATTTGCAAGTAATACCAGGAAGCAAATACCAATGTCAAGATCCGCTAAATTTCTTATCTTTTTCACACTGTTCGCATTAACTGCTGTCTTGGTTTTCGGAATTTTACTTCCCAATAAATACGATAGTAAAGTCACTTTTACCTTGCCTGTCAACTCGGGGACAGCATTCAGGATTTTCAGTCAATTTGAAAATTATCCGGCCTGGTATTTACTTTCTTATGATGAGAGTGAACACCTGAGTTGGGTGAGTGGTGTGGACGGCACTAAGGATGCTGTTCTCCATTGGGAAACCTCCAGAAATGGCTTTAAGCGAGGGCAAACCCAAATGAGCCTAATTAAGCCACTGACCACTATTGAATTAATTTCTCAATCATCACAGCGCGACAATCGCTTAACCAAAGACCGCTTCAAAATCGAGGTGCTCGATCACCAAAATGTGGAGGTAAAATGGAAACGTGAATTGACACTGCAATTTCCCTACAATATTTTCTACAGATTAAAGGAATCAACGGACTCTATTGAAAAGGAGCATAACAAGATTAAGGAACAATTTTTTGAATTTTATCCTGAACTAGCAGGCTAATTTACCCAAGCTATAGATTTCAATTCCCCATAACAGATTTACAGTCCTGAATGAGTGCGAAAGAATCAAAAAAGCGAAACATATTTTCCGTAGAAACTCCATCAGCAGTAGAGGCAACAGATAGGATATACAATTGGGAACAGCACAGATATGCCCTTGATCTGATTACCGCATTCCCTTGATTATAATGTACCCTAAAAGTGTAGCCGGGGCAATGGAAATTTTGAATATTATCTGAATACACGAGATTACCGGCAACAGAATATGCTGCAGATTCTGCAGTAACGAGAAAAAATTCTTTAAGCAACTCCACTGAATCCTGATGCACCATATCCTCCGGATAATCCGTATAAAAAACAGTGTAAACTATGTCTCCTTTTTCTGACAGGGTATCTACATGGGTATAATGATGAATTTTTAAAGGGCCAAAAACAGGATGATCTACCTCATTTAGTCGATAAGTTTCTTTACCTTCCGGAACCGAAATACGAAAATTAGCATCCGGTTCAACGACAAAATTCCAATTTTGAGCGGATAAGGTAGATAGTCCAAAAACTATGCACGCCAAACTAAGTAAAAAAAGAGAAAGGAATTTATTGCTCATCAAAATCAATTATGAAAATCAAAACGAAACGGATTCTTAAAAATTCTTTTCCTTTGTAGAATAATTAAACTGTGCTACCTCTTTTTCGTAAGAATGATAAAACTTAAAATAAGAAAACATCTTTTTGCATTTAATCTAAAAGATCCCAAAAATTCATTTTTCCAACAAAGGACCAAAACTCAAATTCCATAAAATGAAAAGTACAATAAAGAGAATCCTAAAACTAAGTCCCATTCCGCTTAGCAAGAATCATCTCTACGATATACAAACTAAAAAGATAATCAAGACCTTGAAAAAAGACAGCAATTGCATAGACGTAGGCTGCTTTATTGGTGAAATACTGGATCTATTACTAAAGGCAGCACCAGAAGGACAGCACTTTGGAATTGAGCCCATCCCTGAAAAATTTAATGCCCTGAGGGAGAAATATGCATTTGCAGATAATTGTAATATCCTAAATTATGCTGCGAGCAATAAAAAAGGAGAATCAGATTTTAATTTTGTAATTAGCAATCCCTCTTACAGTGGTCTAAAAAAGAGAAACTATGATAAGCCAAACGAAGAGGATACAAGCATTACAGTAAAGACAGAATTATTGGATAATCTCATTCCTAAGGAAATTGATATTGATTTCATAAAAATTGATGTTGAAGGTGCAGAGCTTCAGGTTTTGCAGGGGGCGTCAAGAATCATCGAGAGGTGCAAGCCAATTATAGTATTTGAGCATGGCCTAGGAGCTTCAGACATTTATGGGACGAGTCCGGAAATGATTTATAGTTTTTTTGAGGAAAAATCAATGAAGATTTCTAATCTGGGTTCATGGATAAAAGGTAACCCTCCACTTTCTGCAGACAACTTCAGCGATCAATACTACAACAAACGCAACTACTATTTTATCGCACATCCCTGAACTGAAAATAGAAACTGATGTTTATTGAATAATCTATTCAACACACAGTTAATCTATGGAAAACGAAAAAGAGATTTCAGTATATAGGAGAGGGCACTTTAATGCTGCTCACCGTTTATATGTCAAACATTGGGACTTTGAACAAAATGACAAAGTTTTTGGAAAGTGTAACAACCCTCACTATCACGGGCATAATTACGAGATCGAAGTGTGTTTAACGGGAAAAATTGATCCGGTAACTGGTATGTTAATCAATCTGGACGAACTCAAAAAAATTATTTCGGAAGAAGTTACAGAATACTTTGATCACAAAAATCTCAATGAACAGGTGGAGGAATTTCAAGATTTGAACCCTACAGTTGAGAATATTTGCGTAATTGCTTACACAAGAATCCGAAAGAAATTGGATAAGAAATACAAGCTCAGAGTCAGGTTATACGAAACTGTAAGAAACTACGCTGAGTACGGCGATTGATTTTTACCTCAGTTACACTTTTTAAAGTAACAGTAATAAATCACCTTTTATTAAGTCTCAAAGTCCTCACCACGGCATTATTTTCATCCATTAACTTAACAAAGTACATTCCATTATTCAGGTGTCCAATATTAATGGTTGTTCCTGAATTATGAGGCGTAGAATAAATACTTTGACCCAATAGATTAAAAAACTCAACCCTCGTTACTCTCTGATCGTTTTTTATATTTAAAAGATCATGAGCAGGATTTGGATAAAGGGTCGGATTAGAGGAT
>SLKL01000350.1 GCA_007134625.1 Saprospiraceae bacterium | reverse complement strand
CCTCTTCTAGGACAGAGCTCTTGCCAGTTCTTCGAAGTCCGAGTAACAGAAAGCTATTTTTCGATATCAATATACCTTTGAGATGTTTTACAAAGTCTTGCCTCCCAAAAAAATCATCTCCTGATACAGGTTTGTTTCCAAAAATATTACCCATTTGATTATGCATTTGTGTATATATACGTAAAAATGAATAATAAAGTTTCAACTATACGTAAATTTAAATATACGCATTTATACATAGTCACTATTTTGACGACAACATATTGATAGTCAATAAATAGTAATTTTCAATTTTTCCTGATCTTTATCGTCAAGGATGTGTATTAGAGACCAATGCACTCCTAAAGTGGTTTTGGGGGACAGACGGTCAAAGGTCAAAAGACAAAGGTCATATTGAGTTCAGTTACGAGGTATAAGATACAAGATACAAGTTTGTTAAAATAATGGTTCATAGCTAAAAATTACGGGTACAATCAGAGACCAGAAGCCAGCAGCTATTTCAAAGGTCAATAAACTACTTACTCACCATTTTTTTTCCGGATTCGGATTCGGGGGGAAGGGTTCCAAAAACTCTGTCCCAGAAAGCCGAGGATACCCCAAAGGCTTTGTCAGGATATTTGTGGTGATGGAGATTGTGGTGAATCCAAAGTGGTTTAAGGAAGGACGGTGGTTTGTACTTGTGAATGGAATAATGTACAAATGAATACAGCAGATACCCCATAAAAAATCCGGGAAAAAATGCCCAGGTGATATGAGGAATACCCAACAGCAGAAAAAAGAGATAAAAAAAGCCAAAGAGGATTGAAGCTAACAATAATCCGGGTACAGGTGGCATCAGTAATCTTTCCTCATCATTGGGGTAGTCGTGGTGCACGCCGTGCATGAGATAATGCATCCGCATGACAAATTTAGAATCAGATATCCAGTGAAACAGGTATCTGTGCAATAAATACTCAGCAAGGGTCCAGAATAAAAAAGCAAAAATAAACCATAGAAATGTCGTAGATGCAGATATTCCCTTTACCTGAATGGCGACATACAGCAGTACAATAACGACAGGCAGATAAACCAGTATGCTGATAAAGGGTGAGGTTCTTGTCAAGGCCTCCAAAAGAGGATTTTGGAATAATCTTGCTTGTTTTGAGTTGGCATTATTTTTCATATTCTTTTGAAGTGTAATAGTCCACAATCAAAATTAAAAAACACCAATACTATTAAATTTTATCCCTAAAGACTTATTTTTTTGCATCAGCCCTGAATAACCAGTCTATCATAGGTTCGTGATCCATCTTAACACAACTAAAGTGCCCCTCAGGACAACTTTTTCTACCGTGAATACCACATGGACGACATGAGAGTTTCTTGGGAGTTTCAAAAACTTTGGATTGATCTGAAAGTGGATAAAAGCCAAAGCCGGGTATAGTAGAACAGAAAACGGCTGCAACCGGTGCATTCATAGCTGATGCCATATGGAGTGGAGCAGAGTCATTGACATAATTCATAGTGGCTTTGGCTATAAGTGCTATGGACTCCAACATGGTATAATCTCCGGATTTATTATATACTCCTTTGCGATTTACTCCGGCTACTATTTCATCACAAAGTTCCCTGTCAGCGGGACCTCCGCTAAGAATGACGTCGTAGTGCTCAGGTATTTTATCAATTAAATTGATCCAATTTGGAACAGGCCATTGTTTGGTGTACCACACTGAGGCGGGACAAATACAAACATAGGGTTTATTCCATCTCGCAGCTTGATAATCATCCTCAGTTGGATACAATCTAGGCATCAATATCTCCTCATCAATTAATTCAGATAAGAGGGTTTGATTCCTTTCTATTTCATGTAGCATACTGTCAGGCTCGAAGCGATGGGCATATTTTCGATGATAAAAAAACGAGAGCGGGTTTTTATCAAATCCAATAATGTGATTAGCACCTGATAAGACTGAAAACATACCACTGGAAAAGTAACGATGTAAATTGATGACCAAACTGTATTTCTCCTTTCTAATCTGTCCTGTAAGTCTCCAGAAACTATTCCACTTATCTTTCTTATCAAAGAGATAGACCTTTCGAAGATGAGGGTGATTTTCTAAAAGAGGTTGATTCCCTTTTTTTAATAAAAAATCAATGGTGATACCGGGATATGCTTTCTTGAGTTTTTCAATAATAGGTGTAGCCAGAATAACGTCACCAAGAAAGGCAGTTTGAATAATCAGAGCTTTTTGCATGATTTTTTTGCTAGTTACCTCTCAGGTGAACGGATAAACTGAAGAAAAGTTATTACTGTGCCTGATTCAAATCAAAAGGTACGGGCAAGAAATATTCTCCCTCGTCTTTGGTAAATACTGCAAGCGTTTGCCGATCATTTAAGAACTCCAGTTTATCATTAATTATTCTGTAATTGTTGGTCTGCTTCATCGCTTCAACCAACAATTCTTCAAGTTGCATATCATCACATACCTTATTGGCTGTAAGTACCCTGTCAAATTCTATCTTATTGCCATCTAATTGGTATCTTCCTGCTATGGTATTGCAACCGGCGAAGCCCATAGCTGCATCAGGCATTTCAGAAGTAAAGGACAGGTAATTCGGGAGCAAAGTGTCAATCTGATAGGACTCAACACCATCTACACTCTCCAACAACCAACGCTGATCCATCAATAAATCCATTTGTTCTTCGGGGTCAAGAGCAGGACTACAGCCTATTAGCTGTATTAAAGTGTAGATAAATAAAACGAATCCTATTGCTTTCATAGTTAGAATATTTTAAAGAAAAAAACGTCCGCAAAGTTAGTCATTTTGAACCAACCTTTATCACGCAAACTGTGGGTTTATTTTTTAGCTGAAATTTAATGCGCCGAGATTCCTCCAAAGCTCATGTATTTGATTTCGAGATATTCATCAATTCCGTATCGGCTACCCTCTCTGCCTATTCCACTTTCTTTGATTCCGCCAAATGGAGCGGAGGCATCAGAAATGAATCCGGAGTTAATACCGGTCATACCGTATTCCAATTGTTCCGCGGCAGTCCAGCAACGAGCGACGTCTTTACTGTACAAATAGGCTGCTAAACCGAAATTGGTTTTATTAGCCAATTTGATTACTTCATCAAAATCATTGAAAACGTAAAGCGCTGCGACAGGACCAAAAATTTCTTCATGAAAAATATCCATTTCTTCGGTGCAGTTTCCCAGCACTACAGGAGGATAGAATAATCCGGACTTTTGGTTATTGGCATTGGAATTCAATATTTTGGCTCCTTTTTTCACAGCGTCAGCAATCAGCCGATCCAGTTTTTCGCAAGCCTTTTCATTAATCATGGGACCTAGTTCCACTCCTTTTTCGGTGCCTCCGCCCATTCGCATTTTTTCAACTCTTTCTACCAGCTTGGCTGCAAACTCCTCATAAATCGTTTCGTGAATAAAAATCCTGTTTGCCGCAATACAGGCCTGTCCATTGTTCCTGAATTTTGCTGTTCGTACTCCTTTTATTGCTTGCTGAATATTGGCATCTTCAAATACGATAAAAGGTGCATTCCCACCCAGTTCCAAAGAAATCTTCTTTACATTGTCGGCAGCTGCTTTCATCAGTTTTTTGCCCACTGCGGTGGAACCTGTAAAGGAAATTTTTCTAACCCGCTTATCAGAAAAAATGATTTCTGAGAAAAGTGGTGCATTCTTTGTGGTAACTACATTCAGCACCCCGTTTGGAATTCCGGCTTTTTCTGCAAGAGCTGCAAGTGCCAGTGCAGATAGCGGAGTTTCCTCTGAAGGTTTTACAATTACGGAGCAACCTGCAGCTAAGGCCGGCGCTACTTTTCTCGTAATCATGGCTGATGGGAAGTTCCAGGGAGTAATGGCGGATACCACACCCACCGGCTGACGAATGGTTACAAATCTGGATTTTGAGGCGGGAGCAGGTATGGTCTCCCCATAAGTCCTGATACCTTCCGCAGCAAACCACTCCACAAAAGAGGCTGCATACTGAATCTCACCCTCAGCTTCATGCAGCGGCTTGCCCTGTTCCATGGTCATGATATCTGCCAGTTCCATCCTGTTTTCCAAGATCAAATCAAACCATTTTCTCAGCAAATTGCAGCGGTCATACGCTGTCCTGTTTTTCCATGAGTGCCATGCATTCCATGCAGCATCAATTGCCATTTTTACTTCTGTTTCTGAGCAGTCACAGACTTTTTCAACTATCTCACCACTTGCGGGATTGATTACTTCGAATGTGGAATGATCGGATGCAGCAATCCATTTTCCATTGATATAGGCTTGATTTTTTAGTAGTGAGGTCATTTTTAGATTTTAATGGTTTGTTATGTCAACGCTAAAAAGGTAAAGAGTGTTTCTTTAGTTGTACTGTAAAGTGGGAGGATGCTATATCTAACAGTAATGAAGATAGTTATCGAATTAAAGCTATTTAGAGATAATATAGAAATTGAACATCGAACACGGATTAACGATATACGATTTTAGAAGTGTGAGTGTGGAACGAGAATAACAAATCAAATCTTTATTGAATAAACAGAAGCTTCTTCAATCGAAAATTGGTGAAATTTGCTTGTCCCGTCACCTTTAATTCATAAAATGACTAGTGCTCTGCCCAGATAAATATTGCAATTAAAACATATTTATTGGCCATTTTCTTGTTTTTTACACGGCACAAGTATGATAATTATTTAGTCCAAATAGGAAAGTAGCAAATCCGTTTTCTACCACATAGATAATTTATCAAGCCGCAGGAATTATAATAGAAACATAGTTTCCACTTAGTTTCAAATCAGTATTTAAAAACATATGTGTTCTATGTGTCCTATGATCCTATGTGGTTCATTATACTTTTTCTAAGTGTACTCAATGTTTATCATACACAACTTTCCATTTTCGTTTTTTTTATCTGGACTGTGCACAAGACGAGATTCTTCAATAAAAAAATCTAAGAAAAATGCATTAATAAAAGCATCATAGAAAAATCATGGTATCCATAAAGTTTTTTCAATATTAGTTATGCAACTAATGAAGAAAGTTATTCAACAAACATAAACTGAGAATCATTCTTTAATACCTACCTTTGCATTTCCAAAAAAAGACCTTTATAGAAAACCTATGGTAGAATACGTCAGGCATCAACTCAGCAACGGCTTGGTCGTTTTGGTCCACAGAGACCCGCTTACTCCAATGGTGGTCACCAATGTCGTTTATAATGCGGGATCCAAATTCGATCCTCCGCACATGACAGGAATGGCGCATCTTCTTGAGCACCTGATGTTTGGCGGCAGCAAAAACGCACCGAGTTTCGACACACCTCAGCAACTTGCGGGGGGCGAAAACAACGCCTATACCAATGCTGATATCACCAATTATTTTCAGGTTTTACCGGGAAAAAACCTTGATGTTGCCCTTTGGCTGGAATCCGATCGTATGGGTTTTCTGAATCTAGATGAAAAGACTTTCCATATACAAAAAGCGGTGGTTCTGGAAGAGTACAACGAAACTTGTCTCAACGAACCCTATGGGGATGTGTGGCATTATATCCACCACCTTGCTTATAAGAAATACCCTTACAAGTGGCCGACTATCGGATTGACTCCTGAACATATTGCCGGGATAAGTCTTGATGAGGTTAAGCGTTTTTATAAAAGTCGCTACAGACCAGACAATGCTGTACTCTCCATAGCCGGTAATGTCGATGAGGACAAGGCTTTGAGAGCTGCTGAAAATTGGTTTGAAGATCTCCCATCAGAAGGGGAGAGCTCAGTAAATCTTGGGTCAGAACCCAAACAAAAGGAGCTCCGGCGCAAGGAACTGATTGCAATGGTCCCGCATCCTGCAGTTTATATGGCTTTTCACATTCCCGATAAGGTAAATCAGCGTTTTCCCTCCATTGATTTGCTTTCGGATTTGCTTGGGCTTGGCAGATCGTGCAGATTGAATGAAAAATTGGTAGAAGAAATGGAAATTTTCTCTGCTGTAGATGCCTATGTAAATGGAGCCAATGATATGGGTTTGTTCATTATTGAGGGAAAGTTGAATGAGGGTTTTAGTTCACGGCAGGGGGAACAAGCTATTTGGGAGGTATTGGAAGCGGTAAAAACAGAGGAAGTGGTTTCCTCTGAAATAGAAAAGCTACAGAATACCTTTGCTACTTCTCACGCTTTTTCATGTACGAGCAGCTTGCACAAAGCCATGAATCTGGCGCATTATGAAAATCTGGGAAATGCGAATCTGCTGAATACCGAAATTGAAGAATACATGAGGGTTAGTGAAGAAGGCCTGAAAAGGGAAGCCAAAACTATTTTCAGACCAGAGAATACTTCCATTGTCACTTATGAGCCAGCAAAATAAAAAGGCTGTTGTATAAAATAACAAGGGAGTTAAATTTTATGATCGATTGAAACCCCAAAAAATTTGGCAATAGATCAAATTATCGAGTATTGGGTATTGAAACCTAAGAGGTGCTTCAAGACCTCTCAGGTTTTTAATGAGGGGTGATACGTTCTAATCAATCTTCATTGGACCTACTAAAGCCAACCGGGCTGAGAAACCTATAGGGTTTTCAAAACCCTGTAGGTTGGTGAGCCTGTCGTACCAAGGTTTGCAGCGTAAGCAAAAGGAACCACCAATAGTTTATACCATATCCAATAAAAAAGGGTGAACCACAAGATCCACCCTTTTTAACCCATTTTTAATCAAAATGAAAACTATTTTGCAGCTTCGTATCTTCTCGCTACTTCATTCCAGTTGATTACATTGAAAAACGCACTGATATAATCAGGACGTCTGTTTTGGTAGTTTAGATAATAAGCGTG
>SLKL01000393.1 GCA_007134625.1 Saprospiraceae bacterium | reverse complement strand
ATTTTCAATCATTTTAAAATAATAATACAATGAAGCAATTAAAACTTTTCCTAATGCCGGTAGTACTTTTAATGTCTATGGCTTTAGTTTTTTCCGCCTGTGGTGGTAGTGAAGGTAAATCAGAAGAGGAAAAAATGGATCATTTATTGGACCTTCAAGACGATGTTGTTAGGGTTCATGATGATGTCATGCCGCTCACTTCAAATATCAACAGAGCGAGGCAACAAATAATGGACTATTATCAGGAACATCATGAAGGAATGGATGAAGAATTAGAAAACCGCATGGGAGTACTCCTTCAAAGGTTAAATGATGCCCACGATGGTATGTTCGACTGGATGGGTGATTGGGCAGATACAGATCAGGCAGCTATGGAATATGATGAAGCTATCGAGTATTACAATCGTGAAATGGAAAGAATAAAGCAGGTAGCTGAAGATATGAGAAGCAGCGTGAGCGACGCGGAGGAATTATTAGAAGAGCTAGGTTTAAATTAAAATAGTGCAGCATGACACTAAAGAACATTATATATTTATCAATGCTTATAGGACTGGCAGTTTTTTATTCCTGCCAGTCCTCTGAGCCCAGAGAACTCCCTTATTTAGGTTTCCCTCAAATTATTGACGGAGACACCTTCCCACACCAGATTCCCGATTTTGAGTTCATGAATCAGGATAGCCAAATGGTGACCAATGCAACATTTGAAAATGCGGTTTATATCGCAGACTTCTTTTTTACATCATGTCCCACTATCTGCCCTCAGCTTACCCGCTCAATGTTGCGGATGCACGATTATTTTGAAGGCAGGGAGGATGTGTTGTTTTTGTCACATACCATTGACGTCAGGCGCGACAGTATACCTCGTCTCAGACGATATGCAGAAAATATAGGTGTAACAACTGAAAGATGGCATTTTGTAACCGGTGATGTAAATGATATTTACAACATTGCTGAAGACTATATGAGTATAGCTGTTGAAGACCCCGATGCTCCGGGAGGTTTTGATCACAGCGGTTGGTTAATTCTGGTTGATCAAAACAGGCATATCAGAAGTTATGGCAATGGAACTGAGGACAAGGAGGTTGACCGCCTAATTGAGGACGTCAAAATACTCCTCAATGAAACCTAAGTTTCTTTTAGGCTTTATTGTTGTCATTCTGAGTATAGCCTATATTTCTTCATTATCCTCTTGTGATTATAATCCGCACAGGCAAGGAGAATGGCTATATAGTCAACATTGTCAAAGTTGTCATATGGCTGACGGGAAAGGTTTAGGAGAATTAATTCCTACGTTGAATGAATCTCCCTGGCTGACAACTGCAAACATCCACTCTGTTGCTTGCCTGATACGTTTTGGGATAAAAAAGCCTGACCCTTTTGACTCAACTGTTTTAACCTATCCTATGCCACCACTTTACGATTTATCCGAAACTGAAATAACCAACATCCTGAATTATATCGGAAATCACTTTGGAAACTCTGCAGGCTATATCAATCCTGTAAAACTTAATGAAACACTATCTAATTGCCCAAATGAAGAGGAAAGAAAGTGGTGATTTATTGAAAAAAATCTACCTCAAAATAAGCATATTTAAAAACTTTAACCTATATTTGTAGTTTGATTATAAGATCCCTAATCAATAAAAAAAGCGAAAAATGAGAAAAGTATTAAAGTACTTTGCAGTTTTAATGATTGTAGCACTTAGTGTCTTCTCTTATTTTTATGTCAATGATGTAAAAAGCCATTCGCACTTCCCCTCTCTTTCTCAAACAGAATTGTCAACAAATCAATACACAAACGATGAAGCCGACCGCAATATGCTTCCCGAATCTAAAGTAGTTAGATTTGTCGTAGAAAAGGCAACTCTTTTACTAAGTCCGGTATTTAATCAAAATTAATCTGTCTGTTCAGGAAGTTTTTGCCCCCATCCATTCAAAAAATCCTTAATATTCATTCTTCTTTTTCCCTGTAACTGTACAAGTTTACAATCTATCCATTGGTCAACAGCACTTATAAGTAAAAAGCTTTTCCCATCAGAATAAACCTTTCCAGGCACAGCTTTTGGAGTACTAATATTATCATTTATTTTTGCTTCGAAAATTTTGAATTCCAATCCAGCTAATTGGTTGAAGGCACCGGGATATGGACTTAAGCCACGTATTTTATTATAAACATCAGTTGCAGGCAAATTCCAGTCCAAGAGACAAAATTCTTTATCCAGTTTTGGAGCATGGCTTGCCTGAGTATGGTCCTGAGGAAGAGGATTCACCTTTCCACTATGCCATTCTCTAATACATTTTACTAAAAATGGACCACCCTGCTGAGCCATTCTATCGTGTAATTCACCCGCTGTCTCATCAGGCAAAATTTCTACAGACTTTTTGCACAGCAAATCGCCTGTATCGATTTTATCATCCAATTTAAATACAGTCATACCGGAAACTTTCTCTCCCTGAATAATAGCATGATTAATCGGGGCAGCTCCCCTGTAGGCAGGTAGAAGTGAGGCGTGAAGATTTATGGTACCCATTTCAGGCATATCCCACACCAATTTAGGTAGCATTCTGAAAGCGACAACAACAAAAAGCTCAGCTTTTATTTCTTCTAATTGTTGTAAAAAATCAGCTGATTTAAGTCTGTCGGGTTGAAGTATTTTCAGACCATTAGCTTCTGCATACTTTTTCACGGGAGACGCAATCAATTGCTTTCTTCCTCTACCACCCCTTTTATCCGGGGCTGTAACCACTGCAGCCACTTCAAAGTTATTATTTAAACTCTCCAATGACGGAACTGCAAAACCAGAGGTGCCAAAAAAAATTATTTTCATTAGTCCGGGGGTTTAAATTATTATGAATACTGCTGGAGCAACATTGTGACCATTAAATTGATCACCAGGCAATTAGCGGAATAAGTATTAAAAAGCACCTATTCAAAATAGATTACGACACTGCTTATAGAATAAGACCAAAAATCATTTTATTTGCAAATCAATCCATGGCTCTTTCTCGCGGATATACATTATCAAACGGATTGACGTCGGCGAGTCTTCCACTCTCATCAATAACGATTCTCGATACTTGCTCAGGAGCAAATGGAAGAGTTAACTCATACATGGGATTTGTCCATCTCCAGGGTTCCATTAACATAAATTCCATACCACTGTCATATTCTTTGTGACCATGCATTATCACTAATGGAATATTCAAAAAATAAGGCGTACCATCTACATAAACTGTAAGATCAATTGGCATAGGCATGGTACCGTTGTTCACTAAGATTACTGAAGTAGTCCCATCGGGATTACCGAATACAGTATCAATACCATAATCTATGGTGTTGGTAGTTTTTATCCATTGATTTTGATACCATTTCAGATCCAGACCGGACACTATCTCAGCCAATCGGAAGAAGTCATCCGGAGTGGGATGTTTTAATTTCCATCTGTCATAAAATTCCAGTAACAGCTCATCAAATTTTTCCTGACCAATAATATAGGAAAGTTGCACTAACATGATAGATGCCTTGGTGTAGGTCGCCATCCAATAAGCTGCATTGGTAATATAGTGATCGGCAAAAGTGCTCATGGGCTCTTCTCTACCTTCTCTTGCGAAGTTGACATAACCGGCAATATTAGAGCTATGGGGATTAGATTGATGCCGTCTTCTGGGTAATAGATTAAGACCGGCAAGGTGATTCATGGTTTCATTCGTCATGTAGGTGGTAAACCCTTCGTCCATATAAGGGTAAATACTTTCATTTGTCGCCAGCATCAAATAGTACCACATATGTATTAGTTCGTGGACGGTCACCCCAACGAGACTTTCCAGGGGACGTTTACCTGTAATCAGGGTGCCCATGGGATACTCCATTCCACCATCACCACCTTGAATAACAACAAATTCAGGATAAATATAGTCACCACAACGGGATGCAATATACGTCAATGCCTCATCAATAATAAGAGGTAATCTTTCCCAGTTCGGATCAGTTAATTCTTCTGATATATAGAAAAACCTAAGTAAAGGACCATGTTCGCTTTGATGGGTAAAATGCGTATAAGCTGTATCAGCAGCCCACATGAAGTCATGCACATTTTCAGCATAAAAGTGCCATCTCAACTTTCCATCTTCAGAAACGACTACCGAATCAGTGTTATCAGTATAACCATGACCAACCTCCTGAGGATTCTGTAAAACGCCGCCTGCAGCTACAGTATATGCGGAGTCGATGTTAATCACCACATCATAAGAGCCAAATATGCCATGAAACTCTCTACCGACATATGGGTGCGCATGCCATCCCTGATGATCGTATTGAGCAATTTTGGGATACCACTGAGCCATCGAATAGGCAACACCTTCAGCACTGCTTCTACCTGTTCGTCTTATTTGAAGAGGAACCTGAGATTGATAAACCAATTCAAAAACAGCTGTATCTCCGGGATTAATCAAATAAGGAATAAACACATCCATGATAGTTTCAGTTATTTGAAATTCAATTTCCTGACCATCCATGGATATGGACTCTATTTCGTGATAGCCAACTTCATTGGGCCTCAACATACTTATTCGATTGCGAACCCTTTGATCCGGATCGACTATATTGGCTGAGCGATTATCCATCATGCTTCCGGGCTGAAAAGCATTGTAGTACAGATGAAAATAAACGCGATCAAGTTGATCGGGCGAGTGATTAATCAATTTAACCTGCTGAACTCCTTTGAACTGATGTTTTTCCACATCAAAGTCCACCTCAATTTCATACATTACTTCCAATTGCCAGTAACCTGGCCTTGAAGAAAATAAATCAGAAATAGAGACAATAAAAAAGAAAGCACTGAAAATAAAAACGAGAGATTGCTTCATGGATGATATTTTTTATTTAAAGCTAAAAACGAGAATAGGTATAAGATTGGTACACCATCAACCAATAAGTGTTAAATTAAATCTTGAAAATACTAAAGACAAAATGAATTTTTATAAAGAAACCCGAAGTTAATGATATTTGACTTAAACAAAAAAAGAGGCAGCAAAACTACCTCTTTTTTTCTTAATCAAATTTTCGTCAAACTTACGGATTACCCGTTAAACGAAAATGAGGGAAATCTACTGTAAAGAGTCCATAAACTTCCAAAACGTTGCCTAAGAAGTATAAGAATTCACTAAAAAATTACTTTACATTCATGTTCTTGAATACATCGATTACTTCCCTTACATGACCTGCAGAGTTGTGCATAAGTTCCATTTCTCCCTCATTCAAATCCAACTCAATAATCTCTTTTATCCCTTCTTTTCCTAACTTAACCGGCACACCGATAAACAGGTCTCCTAAACCATATTGCCCGTTTAATTTAGCACAACATGGGAAGATTCTATTTTCATCTTTTACGATACACTCGACCATCTGGGCAGCACCGGCTCCCGGAGCATACCAGGCAGAAGTTCCCATTAGTTGAACCAATTCTCCGCCACCCTTTTTAGTTCTTTCAATAATCTGATCAAGAACTTTAAGATCGATCAATTCTGTTACAGGAATCCCTGACACTGTAGTATATCTGGGAAGAGGCACCATCGTATCACCATGTCCGCCTAACAATATGGCTTGTATATCCTTAGGAGATACATTCAGTGCTTCTGATAAAAATGCACGATATCTTGCAGTATCTAATATTCCAGCCATTCCAAAAACTCTGCTACTATCCAGGCCGGCAGCTTCAAAAGCTGCGTATGTCATAACATCAAGTGGGTTAGAAACAACTATAATAATAGGATTATCTGAGTATTTCAGAATATTTTTAGTTACTTCTGTAACGATACCAGCATTGGTAGAAATCAAATCATCTCTTGACATACCTGGCTTTCTGGGAATACCTGCTGTAATTACTACTATATCAGAACCTGCTGTATCTTCGTAGTTATCTGTCCCGCGACAAAAAGTAGAAGAATAATTAATGGGAGCCTGTTCCCAGGTATCAAGGGCTTTTCCTCTGGCAAAATCACCTTTAATGTCCAATAAAACCACCTCTTTTACCACATCACCCATCGACAATACATTTGCTACTGTAGCACCAACATTACCGGCGCCAACGACTGTTATTTTACTCATAAATTTGATCTTTAGTTATTTGCCGCAAAAGTATAAAAAATATAGAGGAAATTGCAGAAGCTTACATTAAAAGATTCTTAATGTAAACTATTCTTTAAAAAATCGTGTAGTTATTAATATATTTACATGTTCATTTAATTAAAGTAAACCAATGTTATTAAGAGTATTTATTTTATTTGTCAGTTTTTCATTGCTGACTTTTCAATCTTCTTTTACACAGGATATACATAATCCGCACTTCTGCGGCTTTCATGCAGGTGAAAAAGATATTGAAAGACTTGTCGCCAACCTTGAATACGCAGAAACAGTTGAATTTCATAGATCGAATGAAGTTTTTTATGTTCCCTTGAAATTCCACTTAATAGCTCGTGCAGATGGTACCGGTCGGGTCAATGAAAATGATGCTCTAAATCAAATTTGCATTCTCAATCAAAATTTTGCTCCTCACAATATTCAGTTTTTCCTCAAGGACAAAAGCTTTAACTATATCAATAGTAATGCAGCCTTCAACAATCCAAGTAATTCCACATCGGTTTTGAACAACCAAAGAGATTCAAGAGCATTGAATGTCTATTGGGCAAATGAAACCATACCCGGAGAAAATGTGCTCGGATATTATGATACGCAATGGGATTGGGTGGTTATGAGAAACAACCAAGTCAATTCACATTTCACCTTAAGTCATGAGGTAGGTCACTTTTTTAGCCTAATGCATACCTTTT
>SLKL01000365.1 GCA_007134625.1 Saprospiraceae bacterium | reverse complement strand
TTTTTTCAGAGTTAAAATGGAAAGATTGGTCTATGATTTGGATGAACTAACAGTTACACCCTGTGATGATAATGTTGAAGCATGGGGTGTTGAACTGGAAAGTAGTATTTCTTCAAATTTGAATTCGCCAATTAAATTTAGTTCGCAAGTAGGTTTATCCTTAATGGTCCCGCCTGACCATCAGATAATGGAAATTGAAGTAATGGCAATTAACCGAAGTTTTAAAAGGGGAAATTTTCGCGTGAGAATATACTCCCTTAATAGGCTTGGAATGCCATCTAAAGATCTGCTTCAGCAGAATCTAATTGTCAGATTACCAAGATTTAGATCGAGGCGACCGATAAGAATAGATTTGAGAGATTACAATGTTTTTACATCCACATATGGGATTTTAGTGGCTGTGGAGAGATTAAGTTTTGAAGAAAATTTATATCAACTTCATCACAGTCCAGAAGCAATGGCATTCTACGCTCCTACAATAGGATTGACAGCAATTGATGACGATCAAGAACTACAAATGTGGAGCAAAAAGGATGGAGGCGAATGGGGGCGTAGCACTATTCCGGTATACAGGAATGAAAATCAACGCCAAGTGCCTTATATTCGGGTTTACCTTAGTGCTTGCCCATAATTACATAATTGTAAATGAAACTTCTCTTTCCCATATTACTTTTGCTCACCATAACCTTCAATGCAGTAGGTCAGGTTTGCGGAAAAGTTTTTGATCAAAAAACAGGAGACCCAATATATGGGGTGATTGTGACCAATGAGGAGGGTGAATTTGTTTCCTTTTCAGATGGAGAGGGTATGATATTAATTTCTGAGATTGAAGGTTTATTTTTCTTAAGTGCATTGGGATACAAGGATACCACTATCCAAATAAGCAATTTAAATAATGCCGATTTTTGGGAGGTTGGTTTGATTCCCAAAGCTTATGTTCTTCCGGAAATTTTTATAACTGATCAGCATGGGGAGGCGGAATTGTTTAGTTATAAAAAAAGGAGGCTTAGGACGTTTAATTTTTTTTCTCTTGGTCCAACAGTAAGCGGGACTTTGAAAATAGGTACAAGGTTTGAGAATCAAAGCTCAGGAGTAATAAGCTCTGTGTCTGTATATTTTTCTGAAGTCGGACTACTTTCTGATTATCAACTACTGAGACTGCGGATTTTTGAACTCAACCACAAAGGTGAACCGGAAGAGGATTTATTAAGGTCTTTGGTTGTTTTGAGTCCTAAGGATGTGGGATGGTATGACATTGACCTAAATGAGTTTTATATTCCTTTATTAGGGACAGACTTTTTAGTCGCTATTGAATTTATTCAGAGAAGGTATGATAAAAGTGAAATGAAATCTGAAATATACTCAAACCCATTCGATTTAGGATTTACCTGATTGAGACCCAGAGACAGGTCTGAGGCTCTATTCTATTATAAAACTAATAAAAGTGAGTGGAAAAGCCTGCCATGGTCCAGTATTCCTTTAATTCAGGTTGAAGCAATTTTTGACCACAATGATTAGTTTTGTGAGTGGACTGTTTAAACTTATTTTATTAGGCGAATAACTAAAAATCACCTTAGTGATAAAATATTATTTTTCCTAATTCTTAAATAATGCATTTATTTAGATTTTTTGATTGAAGAACAAGGAACACCGATATTCGATTTTAGAAGTTCATATTGTTCAATATAGAGGTGATTTAAAAGTAGGGTTCTACACTAATAACACTTCTGAAATCGTTAATCGGTGTTCGGTGTTCAATTTATGATCTAAGGTAATCCAATCATGCGGTTATTAGATCACCTATCTTACCTTTAAAATCAGGAATCCTTAAACATTATCTATTTAGTTCAAACCAATTGTTATCTAAGTTTTACGATATTGTTTAATAGCCTAATTCGATCAATTTATATGGTAGTAAAAGTATTGATTTTTCTAATTTGTGGCTTTTTGATTCAGAATTTACCGGCACAAAACCATACAATCCAAGGCAAAGTGGTTGATCAGGACGACCAGCCAATTTACCTTGCATTGGTTTATTTTCCGACAAATAGAATGGATATCAACTTTACTCCTTCCCCCTTTAATTTTGCTTAAGCTACCCATTTAAGAAAGTTAGTTATTGACATATTTCGCATAACATGCTGGTTTTCTATATATATATATATACCATAAAAATATGAAATAAATAACTTCTCGGACTCTATCTATATTTAGTTGATTTGCAGTATATTTGTTTGATATTCATATTTAAATAGATACTAACTCACACATTTATTTAAAACTCATTACTTATGAAAAACTTAACCATTTTTATTTTAAGCATTTTTATTTTTCTTCCAATTTCAGCGCAGGAAGCTTTTCGACCTATAGAGATTGATGGAATTTCTCCAAAATGGTCGCATCTATTTGTTGATAGTAGTAGAATAGGCTCAGAATTGAGTGAAGGCACCCAATTTCTTGCAGATTTCAAAGTGTATCCTGTTGGAGACAGTGTGGCATACTTTGTGTTCAGAGACAGGGCAAATAGGAACAGTGGGACTTTTATTGAAAAGGTGGATCTTAATACAGGTAGTCCATTATGGGGTGTAAAATTCGATGAACGTCAAACAGGGTTTCATGAATTACCCGCTTATTTTGGACTGATGGAGGATGGAACCCTTGAATTGGTTACTTATAGAATTGCTGGAGCATTTAATCCCGTGCTTGGATGGTCTTTAGGTCATTTTTTGAGAAGAGTTATTGATAAGGAAACAGGGGAGAAATTGGAAATTTTTTACAACGATCAATTTCAAGAGGAGGAAACCATGTTTATTTTTGGTGCCAGCAGGGTTTTAAAATATGAAAATGACTTCATTTATTATATACCCGGTTCTATTGAAGATGAAGGGGAGTTAAAATCTCTATATGAATTTAAGCGTTTTTCCAAAGAGGCTGATTTGCTTTCCATCGATAGCATAATATTACCTTTAGTTAATGAAGGCTCTGTTTCGTCCTCATTTTATTCTATTCCCAATGGTTTTACAAATCTTAGGTTTACCGGACCAAACCTATTTGATGTTGATGATCTAAGGGAGTTGAATGCGGATGATTTTAATACTCTTCTTGATGTTTTTAGTCCCCAATTATTTCATGAGGAAGCTATTGATATCACCGGAGATTTACCGGGGAAATGGTTAGCACATATATGGGGTACTTATGATGACCTCATTCTAGTGCGAAGTCAGGATTCTGCATATCTGGATTTTTATGGAATTCTGCCCTATGTTCATTTTTCAGTTTTTGACCAGTCCGGTATACATATGTCTGATATAGATTTTGGACAACCTTTAAGTCCAAGCTTGATTACTCCGGCGAGAATCCCTAATACCAATGATTTTTTATTCTTTCATATTTTAAATCCTGAAAGTCCTGAAAAATTAATAAATGTTTGGTTACTTGAAGAAAGCGGAGCTTCAAGCTTGCTGAGAACATTTGAGATTGAGGATGAAAGGGAAATTCGACTCAGTTTTAATATTGAGGTATTGGGAAATAAGGATGTATTGTTTTTTTATACTGCTCAGACAAGAGGAGCTCAAAATTTAAGTGTAAATTTTCACAATATGGTCATGCGGATAGGTGCTGAGGATTTGGGATTGACTACTTCCACTGTCGAAAGGAATGATCAACGCCTTACTATAAAGGTTTTCCCCAATCCATTTAATGAGGTATTGAATATTGATTTTGGTAAGCCAATTAGTGGGAGCTTTGCTTTATTTGACTTACAAGGAAAATTGGTGGCAGATGGATCACTTAAAGATCAGATTGAACTTAGTTGGGATGCATCTAATTTGCCGTCAGGTGTCTATGTGATTAGCATTCGCTCTGAAGGAAAGTTATGGGCAAATCAAGTGATAAAGGTGGATTAGTATAAATGAGTCCGCTCCGAAAACCCCTTTCTATTTCAAATTGCTGCAATCCCCAACGAGTTGGGGATGAATTTTTCGCTCATTTTCATGACGAAAAGGTTTTCGGAGCAGACTCATAAATTGATATTGTTTATATGTAATTCAATTTTGATTCGATTTATTTAAGATGAAGATTTTATTTACAATTTACGACAAAGGACTTAAGTCCTTTGTCGTTTTTTTCATAGTTGGAATAGGTAAGATTTAAATCAAAGGTATCTAAGTGAAATTTGTCAATTTAACCATTAATTACATTGGTACTATAGATTCAAATGAATGAGCTAAATTGCTAAACCCTGATTTACCGCGGTTAAAAATCCAAACACTATTTATAATCTACTCTTCCTCCTCCTCTCCCAACTTACTCAGATCCAAAATTTCCTGATCCCTTAAAAAGCAATACCATTTGATTACTTTTTTGATGTCTCCTGAAGTGACTCTGTCCGGGTCAAAATCCGGAATCGCCTTCTGAAAGATTTCTTTTTGTTCGTCGGGGTTCATTTTGTCCGTAATGGTTTCTCCACCTTCGTTTTCAAGTACAAATAGGGAGTGAAAGACCTTGGGCATGGGCGTGGAATCCGTTATCGTAAAAATGGAAACTCCACCCATAGGCGTGAATTGGTGCTTTCGGACTGAGCAAAATTTTCTCTTGCCGTCAGCAGGGTTTTCGACAATTAGTCCATTTGTACGATTCGCTACCATTTTGTGCAATCCGGGCAAGCCGGTTACTGCTATGAGTTCGTCTAATTTGATATCTTTTGACATGATTAATATTTTTTTAGTTTGAGAAGACTGTCTCTTAAACGATCTTCAGGTAAAAATTGACGTTCCAGATTGGAAGAAAATGGAACGGGTGTATCTAAACTGCCCACCCGGATTACGGGCGCATCTAAAAATTCAAAAAGGTTTTCGCTGATCCAGGCTGAAATTTCACCACCAATCCCTCCAAATAAGGTATCCTCATGGAGTAGGATAGCTCTGCCGGTTTTCCTTACCGTTTTTTCTATGGCATCATAATCAAGCGGAACCAGAGTTCTCAAATCCACTATATCTCCCTTAATATCAAGCTCTTTCATAGCTGCCTCAGCCCAATAAACCCCCGATCCATAGGTAATTACGGAAACTTCATCACCTTCTCTGTGAAGTCTTGCCACTCCCGGCTCTATATTGTAGTATCCCGAAGGTACCTGTCCGCTGATTTTTCTATAAAGCGCTTTGTGCTCAAAATACATTACCGGATTGGGGTCTTCAATAGCGGTGATTAACAGCCCTTTTGCATCTTCAGGTGTTGAAGGATAAAAAACTTTTAGTCCTGCCACATGGGTAAACCAGGCTTCGTTACTCTGAGAGTGATATGGACCTGCCCCCGTTCCCGCACCTGTAGGCATACGCACTACCACATCTGCATTTTGATCCCAACGGTAGTGAGCTTTAGCCAGATTATTGGCAATCTGCGTCATACCGCAACTCACGAAATCAGCAAATTGCATTTCGATCATGGATTTAAAGCCCTTGATGGACAAACCCATTCCGATTCCTAAAATGGCACTTTCGCAAAGGGGAGTGTTTCGCACTCTGTCAGCTCCGTATTTTTCTGTAAAACCATTGGTGATTTTAAAAACTCCACCGTAGTCTGCAATATCCTGACCCATGAGGACCAGATTTTCATGCTTTTTCATGGCTTCATCCAATCCCTCTGATATGGCATCTATGAAGCGCAATTCCCTGCTGTTGCTTTTATCGGCATCAACTTTGGCAAAATCAAAAGTCCGGTAAACATCCCTTGTTTCCAATTCTAAATCCGCCTCGGGATCGGGTTCATCAAAAGCCGTGGCAACTTCCTTTTTGATGAAATTCTTGAGATCCTCTTTTTTATCGGGCAGTTCTTCCTCAGAAATTATTCCCTCCTTAATCAGGTATTTTTCAAAATTCAAGATGGGATCTTTTTCGCTCCACAAATCGAAAAGTTCCTGTGGAACGTACTTAGTTCCCGATGCCTCTTCATGCCCGCGCATTCTGAATGTCATGCATTCGATGAGAACGGGTCTGGGATTTTCTCTCAGACTTTCGGCTAACTCCCTGATGGTTTGATACACCTCCAGTATGTTATTCCCGTCTATGGTGTAGCCCTCCATTCCATAGCCTTTGGCTCGATCGGAGAGTTTTTCGCATTTGTACTGTTCGTTTATTGGAGTAGAAAGACCGTAGCCATTGTTTTCGATGATAAAAATGACGGGCAGATTCCAGACTGATGCGACATTCAATGCTTCGTGAAATTCCCCCTGACTTGTTCCCCCTTCACCGGTAAAAGCCAAAGCTACTTTCTTTTCCTCCAGCAACTTATGAGCCAAGCCTACACCTCCGGCAAGAGACAACTGTGGTCCCAAATGACTGATCATTCCAACGATATGGTGTTCGTTGGTTCCAAAATGAAAAGAGCGATCCCGTCCCTTGGTAAAACCGGTTGATTTTCCCTGCCATTGTGCGACCAGTTTGCTCAGCGGAACATTTCGGGAGGTAAAAACCCCGAGGTTTCTGTGCATGGAGAAAATATATTCGTCTTCCTGAAGTGCCATAGTGCATCCCACCGAAATCGCTTCCTGACCGATGCCACTAAACCATTTGCTGATTTTTCCCTGTCGAAGTAAAAGCAGCATACGCTCTTCAATCAACCTCGGCATCAACATTCCCTCATAAAGCCTGACTAATTCATCATTCGTCAAGCCTTCCGGCTGATACTTCATGGCTTGTTTTGTTTTTCCTGACATTGCGTTTTTATTAAGCGGTGGCAAAGATAAGGATAATTGGGGTTATCAGCTAAGTGGGGGCGACTATGATAAAAACTTTTGGTGGTTCGGTCTTTCTATTCTATTGCGCACCTTTGG
>SLKL01000104.1 GCA_007134625.1 Saprospiraceae bacterium | reverse complement strand
GCTTGTCTTCTCTGATAAGCAGTAAAGCAAAAAATGCTGGAAAAACTGAGGATGAAATAGCAAAAGGCATGAAATCGAATGTGCCATTAGGCAGATTTGCAGACCCCAAAGAAACAGGTGCCGTCATTGCTTTTTTAGCATCACCTGCAGCATCCTATGTATCGGGAATTAATGTCCCCGTTGATGGTGGCAGAACTAGAAGTTTGTAGGATTTTTATAGGAGTTTTTAGTTTTGGCTTCGACTGACGCTCAGCCCAGCTAGTTTTTAGTTTACTTTTATGGTTCAAAAAGCAAAAAAACATGAAGTTATTAAGATTAGTATAGGCATTACGGGGTAGTGGAGGCTGCCGTCCTAATCCTCTTAATGATCCTTAATTTCTTAATGTTTAAAAAAATGAAGGTGTTGTTTATCTAATTACGGTATTGATTCCTCGTGCAAATGTTTTTTGATTCTATAAACCAATATTTGTCATGCCTTTTGACCAACTTTTTATTAGGGGCTCAAAATCAGCTGCTTAAAACTGCTTTTTGTCAAATACCCTTACCCAACTTGCAAATGGGTATTTCGTATAGAAGCTGTTTTTTCGATACCACAAGACCTATAAAGCTATAAACTCTTAAACTTCCAAACTAACTTATACGTCTTATATGCAATTCTTAAGCTAATCAGATTGTTATAAAGTAGATCCTATAAATTCAGGAATATGAGATTTTTCGTTTTTCTCCTTCTTTTCAGTGTTTGTGGGCCTGTTATTCCCAATGCCTTTGGTCAGTATTTTGGAAAAAATAAGCCGCGCTACGATCAATTTGATTTCAGGGTCTTACAGACTCCCAATTTTCTTATTTATCATTATATAGATGATGAAGATTTGCTACACGACATTGCGCGTCAGTCGGAAATGTGGTATCGCAGTCATGCTGATATTTTTCGCCATGAAATAGAGGAGAGGAACCCGCTCATATTTTACAATGATCATTCTGATTTTCAACAGACAAATGCAATAGCCTCAAATATTGGTGTCGGAACCGGCGGTGTTACCGAGGGTTTGCGTCGACGAGTAATCATGCCGCTGACTACCTCCAATCAAAAGACTTTTCATGTGTTGGGCCACGAATTGGTTCACGCCTTTCAGTTTGATATGATTCTTGGTAACGATAGCTTGTCGTTCGAGAATTTTGGAAATATTCCCTTATTCATTATTGAAGGTAAAGCGGAGTATTTGAGTAGAGGGCGCGATGATCCCTTTACTGCTATGTGGATGCGTGATGCTGTCTTGCGAGATGATATACCGAGTATCCGTGACATGAATAATCCCAAATATTTTCCCTACCGCTATGGGCATGCATTCTGGGCTTATCTCACCGGTACATATGGCGATGCTGTGATCAAACCCCTTTTCATGGCTATGGCGAAATTTGGAATGAGGGATGCTTTTCCCCGGGTGCTGCAACGGTCAATGGATGAAGTATCAGCTGACTGGGTTCAGGCGATGAAAGATCATTATCAACCGGTATTGGACAAACACGATTTCAGTGTTATTGGGAGACGAATAATCTCTGATGAAACAGCAGGAGAAATGAATGTATCCCCTGCCATCAGCCCCAATGGTAGATATGTTGTTTTTTTAAGTGAAAAAGATTTATTTACAGCTGACTTATTTCTTGCTAATGCCAGTACAGGCGAAATCATTCGAAAATTAGCGAGTTCTTTACGATATTCAGATATCGACCATATTGATGTAATTGAATCGGCAGGAACCTGGTCACCCGACAGCAGGACTTTTGCATATGTAGGATTCAGGAGAGGGCGCAACGTTCTTATTACTGTGGATGTAGAAAGTGGACGGAGAACCAATACCTATAAAATACCGGGTTTAACAGCATTTACTAATCCTGCATGGTCGCCTTCAGGAAATGTCATTGCGCTTTCAGGTGTTGTTGATGGACAACCGGACTTGTTTTTGTTTAATATGCGAACAGAAAGAGTGGAAAATGTCACCAATGACAGATTTTCCTATTTGCTTCCATCTTGGTCAAGTGACGGTAGTAGAATCGCTGTGACTACAGACAGGGTGAGTATGCAGCAAGGTATGGTTAATGGAAAATGGACTCATAACCTGGCAATTCTTGATGTTGAATCCGGTGAAATGACTGATTTGGATGTTTTTCCGGGAGCTGATAATTTCAATCCGGTATTCGATTCAGAAGACAATATCTGGTTTTTATCTGACAGGGATGGATTCCGTGATATTTATCAGCTCAATTCAGGTCTGGATTCACTTTTTCAAAAAACAAGAATAGCTACAGGGGTTAGTGGGATTACCACTTTTGCACCTGCTATCACTATCGCAAGGAGAATTGACAGGGTCATGTATACTTTGTACGAAGAAGGTAACTATTTCATACATTCAGCGAGGCCTGATAATTTTTTAACTGAGCAGGTGGATCCTAATGATGTGGATATTTCCTTATCCGGACAACTTCCTTTAGTGGGCAGAATTGCGCCTTCACTATCTGATGGAGGTATGGGTAGTTTGATATTAGATGATTTTCCTGATACTTTAACCTTCGAACCTATTCCTTTTGATCACAAATTTTCACTGGTTGCTGCTTCACAGTCAATGGGTGTAGGAGTAGGGGTTGGTTCTGGAGCAATGGGTAGCGGTACCTTTTTGGGAGGTGGTGTGCAATTACTTTTTTCAGATATTTTGGGAGACCACCAATTATTTACCACGCTTTTCCTGAATGGGGAAATCTATGATATTGGTCTGATGGCGAGTTATATCAATAGAGAAAGTCGCATCAACTGGGGCGTAAGTTTATCCCATGTGCCTTATAGAACCGGTTTTTCAAACTGGACTTTGGAACCATTGCCAGATGGAGATCCTAATGATTTATTTCCGGTTTTGCGGACAGATTTATTGCGGATTTTTGAACAGCAGCTTTCTGTTATGGCTGCCTATCCCTTCAATGTCACTACCCGTATTGAGGTAGGTTTAGGTACAAGTTATCGATTCTTCAGACTTGACAGATATAGAGATTACTACAGTCAAACCGGGTTTTATTTGGGTCGCGACCGACAGCGAATCAGTCTTGATGGTGATTTGGATTTAGGAGGTTTTGTGGTGAGGAAAGCTTTTACGCACAATGTTGGTACTGCACTTGTCGGGGATAATTCGTTTTTTGGAATGACAGCACCACTTCAGGGTTATCGGTACAGATTGGGATATAATCACTATTTTGGTGGTTATGATTTTCACGCTATTACGGCTGATGCCAGAAAATATTTCTGGTTGAATCCCATCAGTATTGCTGTGAGGGGATTTCATTTTAGCCGGATTGGAGACGATGCTACGTCCTTTTTTCCAATATACATAGGACAGATGGGGATGGTGCGTGGTTATGACATCGGTAGTAGAGAGTTAAGTGAGGCTTATAACTTGACAGTGGGTCAGGTGACAGGCTCGAAGGTTCTAATGGGGAGTTTTGAGGTGCGTTTACCATTTACGGGACCTGAGCGATTGGCCTTAATACCTTCTGGTTTTTTGTTTTCAGACCTGAATCTGTTTTTTGACATTGGTGTTGCTTTCAATGATTACGATAACATAGCCTTTAAGGATCCGGCACCAAATGAGTCCGCAGTGTTGATGTCAGCAGGAGTGAGTTGGAGAGTTAATTTATTTGGCGCTATGATATTAGAACCTTATTATGCTTTTCCTATCAGGGAGGGCAGCAGGGCGACATTTGGATTGAATTTTATTCCGGGTTGGTAGAGTTATTGAGAAAAAGAAGAAAAAGCAAGTGCTGCTGCTCCAAGTAATGCGGTCTTTTGCTTTTTCAAACCACTCAACTCTATTTTTATTTTTCCTTTGTGATGAGTCAGCAGGTTGTCCTCAAAAGCCTTCCTCATGGGTGATAGTAAAACTTCTCCTGATTGTGCCAGACCGCCAGAGAGGAAAATTGCCTCAGGGCTAAAAAGTGCTGCCATTGAAGATAAGTGAAGTCCTAAATACTCACCGGTAAGTCTATAAGTTTGGATGGCGTCTTGATCTCCCCCTTCCGCAAGAGCTTGTATTTGTCGAGGTCTTAATTCACCTTTTTTTCCTTCAGAAACTTCAAGAAAAGTAGTGGTCAATCCGCCAATGGACACATATCTTTCGATACAACCTAATCTGCCGCAACCACATTTCCTGCCCCCCGGTATCAGGCAGGTATGTCCCATTTCACCTGCCATCCCATCCGATCCGTATAGTACCTGACCTCCGGTGTATATGCCACTACCCAGCCCGGTACCCAATGTTACTACCATAAAGTCATTCATGTCCCGTGCTTTTCCATAGATTTTTTCACCTATGGCTGCAGCATTGGCATCATTGGTTATCCTGCATTTTAGGCCGGAAATTTCTGTAAAAATGGAAGCAAATGGTACAATACTTTTAGCAAAATCCAGATTGGGAGCGTGATGAATACATCCTGTATGGTAATTGGCGTTTGGTGCTCCAACACCAATTCCGCAAATTTCAGCCTCGGTCTCATCAAAATTTATCAGGTCTTGCAGTTCAAGGTAAACCCGGTGGATCAAGTCTTCGGCTGTTGAAAATTCACCTGTTTTTACCGATCCACTACCATATAACTGGCCGGCGCTGTCTACCCATCCAAATTTAGTATTGGTACCTCCTACATCTACGGCTGCTGCAAATTGCTTTTTCATTTTAGATAATTATACAGGCAAAGTTAGTTTTTTTTGAGTTTGTAAAGTTAGAAAGTTTCTAAAGTTCATAAAGTTGAAGAGTTGAAAGTTGAAAGTTTAGAAAGTTGAAGCCTTGCGATAAATTATGCTCCCCTGCACAGCCCAAACTGATTAGATGTTAGAAAAACCGGTGATAAATAATTCATGTATCGATTCCCAACCTTGTCACAATCAAGCCAAAAGCCAGTTGCCAGAAGCCAGTCGCCAGCAGCTAAAATCCAGAGTCCAATAAACACCTCAGAGATACTTAAATTATCAAGGAGTAGGATATTGTTGTCTGAATTAATAAACAAATGGTTTTTCACTCAGCACATGATAATCACCGAATATCCCGGTCAGTGTTTTATAGGCTTCGGGAAGTTTTTCCTTTACTTTTTCTGGAAAAATGAAAAAATGGTGGATCAGAAGCGCGGGTAGTACGTCCGGTAGTTCACCGCAATAGGCCGCTAATTCTTTTTCGGTCCATGAGCCGAGATCAAAAATTTGAGAACGGTCCTCGCAGTGTTTTTCTATTTTATCCCCCTCTTTATAAAGCGACAAAAAGGCATTGGCAGCTTCATAGAGTGCAATATTGAAAAATTGAGTACTTCTGAAACCCAATTGTAAATGTTCCAAGGAATAAATATAGACTCCATCCTCCTGATTGAATTCAGAGACGTGCACATGTTCCATTCTTTCGGGGCTTAAAAAGGGATGCCCGTAAAGCACTACATGATGGTATTTTTTATCCAGTTTTAGTTCGGTTTGAAAGTCCAGAATAACAGGATAGATACAGGATAGGGTTTTAACGTCGTCTGTCAAATCCTTTTCTGTCTTTGAATACACTTCCATTCGCGATTCTGCAATTTCCAGTTTCCGTTCAAATTCAGTTCTCAGTGGTACGGGTAATCCTCTGTAAAATGGGATATAGCTGTAGAGAAAGTTTTTTAATGCGGGATCTGTTTTAGGTGGTTTTTTTGCAGTCCACCATAGATTGATCTGTTTTTCAAGCATTAAAACTCCGGCGATGATAATCACTGAACCCGACAATATGATGGTATAGAAAAAGTCCTGATAAAATGCCATCCTGTACAAGCTGAAAGCTGCAAGTAATCCAAAAGGTAGCATGATAATACGTGAAAACATATGGTTCAATTTTTAAAGAAAAGAAGTGTTTTCAAAACGATCTTTTAACGAAAAATCCGAGAACTTAATTGGCTAAAAATTGACGGACAATTTTTTCTGCATGTTCAAGCGCAATGGTTAGGTCATCATTTACAATAGAAATATCGAATTCACTTTCGTAACTCAGTTCTTCTTTCATCTTTTTTATCCTTCTCTTAAGGTCATCAGGGGTTTCGGATCGCCTGTTAATTAACCTTTCCATCAAAACAGTCAGACTCGGTGGTTTAATAAAGATGCTGAGTGCCTTTTCGTTGAATTTATTTTTCAGATTAGTGGCTCCTTTTACATCAATATCGAAGAGAATGTGCTTTCCCTCTTCCCATATTCTGTAGATTTCTGATCGCAAAGTCCCATAGAATTGATTTTCATACACTTCCTGCCATTCTACAAGATCACCGTTCTTTATCATTTCGTTAAATTCATCATTGGTTTTATAGAAGTAATCGCGTCCTTCTACTTCGTTTTTACGTTTTAACCGTGTTGTGGCAGACACAGAAAAAGCGAGCTCCGGTACTACCTCCTTCAAATGTTTAACAATGGTGGTTTTACCCGCTCCCGATGGTGCCGTTATGATAATTAATTTTCCCTTCAAACTTTCTTTAGACATTAAAATCAGGATTAAAGTATGTTTGCTGTTTGTTCTTTTATTTTCTCAAGGTCATCTTTCATCTCAACCACTAATCTTTGAATGGCCGGGTCATAGGCTTTTGCACCCAATGTATTGATTTCCCTACCCATTTCCTGAGTTATAAAGTTGAGCTTGCGTCCCTTACTATCCATTTGGTTTTCCAGAACTTCCAGCAAATACTTGCAATGTTGATCAAGCCTGACCACCTCTTCACTGAAATCCATTTTTTCCAGGTAAAAAATGATCTCCTGTTCCATTCTGTTGGGGTCAGCCTTTACATCCTTAGCAATGGAATTGAAATTATT
>SLKL01000414.1 GCA_007134625.1 Saprospiraceae bacterium | reverse complement strand
TTCATAATAGCTGAGAAGGCATAGAAAATAGTCCTGCCTGTATTGGCTACGTCATCAGTGATCAATATCGACTTATCTTTTAGCTCTTCCACAGGAACATCAAGCATGACTTCAGACTCCATAGGATTTGCAGGGTTTAATCGTATATTTCCTACGACGAGCTCAATTAGAGCAATTTGTTCCAGTTCTGTCTTTAACAGTTGGGCGAAACGCATTCCGTTATTGTTGATGCCCAATAGGTAGAGTTTTTTATAACTGAGATTGCTCTCCACGATTTGATAGGCTAATCTTTTTATTTTTTGACGTACCTGTGTATTATCTAAAATTTGCATATCCGATATTTGTGTAGTCTAAGTATTACTGGTAACCAGTGATTCCATTATGAGCTCAAAGCTAATAAATTTTACCTTAGGCTGCTTATATTTTAAATAAGACTTATATTAGCATTTGTAAAAATTATATCCAAAGATGGGAATTTCTCAAATTGTTTTTATCATCGTTTTTGGCATAACCTTTTATCTGGCTTTCAGGAAGTATAGAGAAATCGTTAATGCTATTATGCTTGCTAAGCCTGTAAAAACAGAAGGCCCGGCATCAGAAAGAATAAAGAATACATTGCTTGTTGCTTTTGGTCAAAGAAAAATGTTTAAAAACCTCTTGCCGGCCTTTATGCATCTCTTTATCTATGTAGCTTTCCTTTTTACTCAGATAAAACTGATTGAGATACTATGGGATGGCTTTGCGGGTACACACCGGGTGCTTGCGGATCCACTAGGAGGATTTTATACTGTATTGGTAAGCTTTATTGAGATTCTTTCCCTATTGGCCCTGATTGCGACAGTAGTCTTTTTATGGAGGCGTAACTTACTGAAAATACCGCGGTTTAATAAAGCTGAAATGACCCGTTGGCCAAAATTAGACGCCAATATCATTCTGATAGCTGAGCTTGTTCTTTTATTTGGTATTTTTACTTATAACGGTGCAGACATGGTACTTCAATCCAGGGGAATGGAAGGGTATCCTGATACAGGAGCGCTTGTTTTAAGTGGGGTATTCGGTCCTGCCTTTTTTGGTTCTCTTAGTGATTCCACTTTGTTATTATTGGAAAGAGGTGGTTGGTGGATTCATATTTTGGCTGTTTTTGGGTTTCTTGTTTATCTACCCTACAGTAAGCATTTACACATTATGTTTGCCTTTCCCAATACTTACTTTGCGAAGCTGAGGTCTCGCGGAGAAATGGAAAATATGCCTGAAATTATGAATGAGGTAAAATCCATGATGGGACTTGCAGAAGAAACACCGGTCGATGGAAATATGGATGAAATCCCTGAATTTGGCGCGAAAGATATTTTTGGGCTCGACAGGGTTAATCTCCTCGGTGCTTTTTCCTGCACAGAATGTGGAAGGTGTACTGCTGCCTGCCCTGCCAACATTACCGGCAAAAAGCTATCTCCCAGGAAAATAGTAATGGATATTCGAGATAGGGCAGAGGAAGTAATCGCAAAAATTAACTCGGGGAATTCCGAGTATATAGCGGAGGACAAAAAGGGTGAAGGTGTAAGTTTAAATGCTTCTAACTTTGACGATGGTAAAAGTCTTTTTGACTATATCACAGCTGAAGAGTTGCACGCCTGTACCACCTGCAATGCATGTGTGGAGGCCTGTCCGGTGCTTATAGATCCACTCGAGCCTATTTTAAAAATGAGAAGATATGAGATTTTGACAGAATCTGCAGGTCCGCAGGATTGGATGCCGATGTTCAATAGCCTTGAGAACAACGCTTCGCCCTGGCCCTTTAATCAGGCTGATCGTGCAAATTGGGCTAAAGAAGAACCACAATGAAAAAAGTAAAATATAACCTTAAATTTTAATAATGAAGAACAATCAACCACCGGATTTATTGCAAACTAAAATAGAGGGAGGAAAGACAATTAGTCCTTTGCTTCCAAAAGATATAAAGAACTTTTTGATAGATATCGATGGTACCATATGTGAGGATATTCCGAATGAGGAACCCGAGAGAATGCTGACTGCTGAACTGTATCCCGATGCTCTGGTAATTTGTAATAAATGGTATGAGCAGGGACATAGGATTTGTTTTTTTACTTCGAGAACTGAAGATCACCGGGAATATACAGAAAGGTGGTTGGAAAAACACGGTTTCAAATACCACAGTCTTTTAATGGGAAAACCAAGGGGTGGAAATTACCATTGGATTGACAATCATTTGGTGAGGGCAACCCGCTATAAAGGTAAATTTACAGACTTGGTGGAAAAGAAAAGCTTTATTCAAGTTTTTGAAGATTAAGAGTTTAACAATTAAATGATGAGTAAGAAATTTCAAGTAAAAACAATGGCTGAGTATGCTGCTGAAGGAGTACAACCTGAGATCCTGTTTTGGGTAGGCTGTGCAGGTAGTTTTGATTCCAGAGCGCAAAAAGTAACTCAGGCATTTTGTAAAATTTTGCATCAGGCCGGTATTTCATTCGGAATACTTGGAACAGAGGAAAGCTGTACCGGTGACCCGGCTAGAAGAGCCGGTAATGAATTTGTTTTTCAGATGCTTGCACTTCAGAATATTGAAACGCTCAATATGTATGAAGTGAAAAAAATTGTAACAGCATGTCCACATTGCTTCAATACCATAAAAAATGAATATCCTGCTTTAGGAGGTAATTATGAGGTAGTGCATCATACTCAAATGCTTAATGAATTAATAGCCTCGGGAAAAATCAAAGTAGATGAAGGGGACAAAAAAACAAAAATCACCTATCACGATTCCTGTTATCTGGGCAGAGTAAATGGAGAATACGATGCACCGCGTGGCGTTATTGATTCTCTTAAATCTGATTTTAAAGAGATGAAGAGGTCTAGAACAAAAGGTTTGTGCTGTGGGGCAGGGGGTGCACAGATGTTCAAGGAAGATGAACCCGGTGATAAAAGAGTAAACATGGAACGAATAGAGGAAGCGCTTGAATTGGATCCCGATGTAATACTTGCTAACTGCCCATTCTGTATTACAATGCTGTCGGATGGTCTCAAAGGGAAGGACAAACAAGACGATGTGATGGTTTATGATCTCTCTGAAATGATTGTTCAAAACAACAATTGGTAGTGTAACGTTCTTATTAAAAAAACATGAATTCAGTAACAGCTACTAATATTTTTACCGAAAAAATAAGACAATCTCCTCTGAACGATTTTGCTCAGGAATCCCCATTATGGATTTATGCATCCGACAGGGTTTTTAATGAGGATGAGACCTTACAGATTAAGAACGCTATTAAACAGTTTACCAATAGTTGGCTATCTCATGGTCAAAAAGTAAAACCATACGGTGACCTACTTTTTAACAGATTCATAGTACTTTCTGCAGATTCTAATTTCACCATTCCGAGTGGATGTTCAATTGACTCTTCTGTGCATTTTGTGAAAGAAATAGAAAATCACTTTGGGGTAGATTTATTCAATAGATTGAATGTTTTTTGGATAACAGATGAAGATCAAATTACACTAAGCACTTATCATGAACTGCCTGAAAAGGTTGAAAAAAGACTTTTTGGTAAGGAGAATCTGATCTTTGATATGACAGTAAGAACTTCCGGTGACTTCGTTAACTCGTGGATTAAACCGGCAGGTGAAAGTTGGTTAAACCGCAGCATATTTTAAAAGGAGGCAGCATGTTTGGGAAATTGAAAAAAATATTGGGAGTTGAAGGTGTAAAACTGGAATTGGAAATCCCTGATGAAATCTCTGCAGGGAATGGTGTCTTGGAAGGTGTTGTTCACTTTTACAGTATGAGTGCACAAAAGGTCACAAAAGTAAGTCTTGTTTTCAAGGAGCGATACAGGAGGGGGCGAGGGAAAGATAAACTTATAGATGAGTATGAACTCGGTGCTATTGAGCTGAAAAAAGTATTACAAATTAACAAAGACGAACCGGCTGAATTGCCTTTTAGCATACCCTTTAAAGTTTTCAAATCCCGGATGGATGAATTCGAAGAAAAAAACTTCTTAACTAAAGGGATAGCTAAAGCTGCGAAATTGGTAAAAAATGTCAAATCTGAATACATCCTTGAAGCTAAAGCCAATGTAGATGGAACAGTTTTGCACCCCATAGCCAAAAAAGTGGTTCAGATTGGTTCTTAACTATAGGTAGGGAATTGCCGTTTTATCATCAATGTTTTTATTCCCTGAACAAATGGTTTTCAAACCAGTAAAAAATCCTCCTGTATTCATCACTCCAACTGCTGTGCTCAATAAAGCCGTGGTCTTCGAGCGGATAGATGGCCAGGTCCCAGTTTTCTTTTCTCAATTCTATCAGTCTTTGACTTAATCTGACCACATCCTGATATTGTACATTCACATCAATAATACCATGCAGCATCAACAATGCTCCTTCAAGACCCTCAGCGTGGTAAATGGGTGAACTTCTTCTAAAAGCGATGCTGTCTTCAACAGGGGTATTGAGAATATTACTTGTATATCCATGATTGTAATGCGCCCAGTCTGTAACCGACCTCAAAGCAGCACCTGCAGCAAAAGTTTCAGGCTCCAGGAACATAGCCATAATCGTGATAAATCCTCCGTAAGAGCCACCGTAAATTCCCACTTTGCCCTCTTTAATGTTTTCATTTTCCATTAACCATTTTGCACCATCAACCTGATCGGTGAGGTCCATGCCTCCCATATGCCGGTAAATAGCAGTCCGCCAGTCGCGACCATAACCCGCACTCGCCCTGAAATCAATATCCAATACTGTATAGCCATTATCAGCCAGTACATTGTGGAACATAAACTCCCTAAAGTAAGTGCTCCACCACTTGTGTACATTTTGCAGATAACCGGCACCATGTACAAAAATAACTGCGGCTCCATTGTGATTCTCAGGCGAAGGTCTGTAAATACGTGCAGGCACATCAATTCCATCCCTCGCTTCAAACCAGATAATATCCGGATCTCTCCATTCATACGCCTTGAACTCATCTGTAGCGGATTGAGTAATTTGAGTAGGAGAGGCTCCTTTTTCATTTTTCATCAGAAACAATTCCCAGGGTTTGTTAGAAGTAGAAAACCTGAACGCCAGGTATTTCTGATCCGGAGAAATAGTTATTTGATGTCCCCCTTCCCAGGTGGTTATACGCTCCAGAACTCCTCCATCAACCGGCAAATGATAAAAATGATGTTCGTGAGGGCCTTCAGCATTGGCTGTTATGAAAAAGGTTTCTTTGTCATGAGAAAGGGTTACTTCCAGCACTTCCCATTCACCTGATGTTATCGGACTTATATTTTTCGTTTCCACATTTACTTTATAGAGGTGCGAAAATCCTGTTTTTTCTGATTGGAAATAGAAGTGTTTATTGTCCTTCAGCCAGCCAACATTTCCAGAGGAAAAATTCCAGCCTACAATTCCGGGACCTCCAATCCAGGCCTCGTCTCTTTGGTGGTTCAAGAGGCTTAGCTCAGCTGTCTCAGGATTCAATTTCATAATCCATCTGTCCTTATTGTCAAGAGATCGAATAACGACAACCCCATTGCCATTGTCCGCATAATGCGGTCCAAGGATAACTACCTGCCTGTCCTCATCAAAATACTCTTCGTATTCATCATCTGCGGAATGGTAATCCCTGAAGAATGCAGGTTTTTTTCTTATTTCTGGAATTTGAGTTGTAGATACCTGATAATGCGTATCCCTTTCCATGTCAAAAATCCAAAAACTGTACTCATTTTGAGGGTGCCCGACTTTTGGTCTCGATCGCAAATTTTCTACATGCCCCGATTCTGTTACATAATTTGGAACATCGGTTAGTTGTGGATCTTTTGAAAGGGTAGTGGTGTAAGTAATAAATCGCTGTCCGGGACAAAGTTGTACATTAGAAACAGATTGGTTACCAGTATATACAGTATATATACCTGCTGCTTTTCCCTCTTCATTCCGCTCATCACGCAATTCTCTTTGTGCTTTTCTGTGTCTTAATATGTCAAAAAGTTCCAGTTGGTCTCTTTCCAGCCATTGTTCGTGTGGAGCTTTAGGTGATTCTGAAGGCTCATTTCCACGTTCAAACCTGATCAATTGCCTAAGCAGGTGGTTACTCAAATCAAGACTGTAGAGATCATTCCCTTGCGAAAAAATAATTTTTGTACCACAAAGGGTAAATTTTGGTGATGTTTTAGATGCGTGAGTTTGTGTAAGTCTATGTGTTTTGTCTTCTGTAAGATGGTATAAAAAAAGATCTCCCTGATTGCTGTAAACATATCGTTCTCTCTCTTTATCCCAATCTCCACCGCCCGGGAAAGCCATTCGTTCCTCGTTGTTTAGTAAAAAAATATCATCGGGCTGGTTTATGTCTATCCCATAAGTGCTGCGTATAATCTCCATTTCCGGATTCCAGCTAAATATTACTTTTTGGCTATTGGGGTGCCAGGATATATTTTGAGGACTGTAACCGGTAAATTGCTCCCCTCTCATGATCTCATCAATGAGCAGAGTGGATTCATTACCGGGTTCGTTTTGGGCAGTTGTACTCTGAGTGAAGAAAAGGCAAATTGAAAAGGAAAATATTAAGAAAAAAGGTCGTTGCATTTTTTTAAGGCAAAACTAAAGATTTTTTAAGAATTAACACCACCATCCGTTTTAGGATGAGGAAAAAGGTATCTTGTTCGATATTAAGGATATATAATTATCAATGGATACAATTCATTTGTTACACATTTTGAGTGCTTCTCGTCAATGTACACCATGTCTTAACAAGATAGATAGTTTTTGTTGTTGAGTTTCAAAAATTTAATCAACATAATAAATAGGCTGCCTGTTATATAAAAAAATGCAGCCATGAGTATCATAAATGCCATTAGATCAAGACAATCCGTTTATCCAGCTATGTATTCAGGGGAAAGAATTGACGAT
>SLKL01000020.1 GCA_007134625.1 Saprospiraceae bacterium | reverse complement strand
ATTGACCATCAACTGCTTGTAATTGAAAAAGGGATTTTCAATGCCGTTTACGGAAACCGGGAATTGGGATACAAGGTATATGAAGAATTAGAAAAAGACCTGGAAAGTGCAAGAGATATTCTCATTACTAAGCACAACAGCCTTTTTCTGGATTTGCTGGAAGACTTCATCTGTAAAACAAAAATTTTCGGCTTTCACATGGCCATACTTGATATTCGTCAGGACAGTCGAAAACACAGACAATTGTGGGAGCTTCTAAGAGGAAATGAGAGCGATGAATTTTCGCCCGAAAAAACCAATGCTACTGAAGTTCTGGAGGCTATGCTAAAAAATAGTTTTTCAACTACAGATACTGAAACTGAGGACGAGTTTTTACAGGAGATGATAGACACCTTCAGGAGCATACCTGAAATACAGCAAACTAATGGTGAGTTGGCATGTAATCGCTATATCATTTCCAATACGATGGGCGCTGCTGATATTTTGGCGGTATATGTAATGGCGCGTGAATTAATGGGAGGAGAATCCATGAAGTTGGATATCATTCCACTTTTTGAATCCATTGATTTTCTATCACAGGCGCCTGAGGTCATGCGTCTCCTATATGAACTACCCGAATATCGCGACCACCTGAAACGACGTGATAACAAACAAACCATAATGCTTGGTTTTTCAGACGGAACTAAGGATGGTGGGTATTTACAGGCTAATTTTTCTATATATCAGGCCAAAAAGCAATTGACCAAAGTATCCCGGGAGTATGGAATAGAGGTAATTTTCTTTGATGGCAGAGGAGGCCCACCCTCTCGCGGTGGTGGAAACACCCACGTATTTTATTCTTCACTGGGTCCTGAAATCGAAGCAAGTGAAATTCAATTGACTATACAGGGGCAAACGATAAGTACCAATTTTGGCAATCCTACAGCATGTAAATTCAATCTGGAGCAGTTACTGACAGCAGGTCTCGAGAACAGTATTTACCCCAATAAGGAAAAAATACTCCGCCAAAAAGACCGGGAAGTTCTGGATGAACTGGCTACGCTCAGTCGTCAGGCTTATCTAAAACTGCGTAAAAACGACAAATTTACAGCCTATCTGGAGCAACTCACTCCGCTGCGATTTTTTGGAAAAACCAATATCGGTTCACGTCCTGTAAAGCGCGCCGGAGATGCACCGCTTACTTTGGATGACCTGCGTGCCATACCTTTCGTAGGTTCATGGGCTCAGATGAAACAAAATGTACCGGCCTATTACGGATTGGCAACTGCAATCGGTGATTTTGAAAAGAGAGGGAGACTCAAAGAAGTGAAGTCGCTTTATAATCATTCACTTTTCTTCAGAGCACTTGTTGAAAACAGCATGCAATCCCTCGCTAAGGCCTTTTATCCGGCTACTGCTTATATCGGACAGCATCCTGAGTTTGGGCAACTATGGCAAGACATTTACGGAGAATTTGAAGAGTGTAAGCGCTTGTTGATGGAAATAAGCGACACCTCCAAACTCCTCGCTCAGAATCCCTTATCACGAAAATCAATCAGAATGCGGGAGAAAATAATTTTGCCCGTCATCACCATTCAGCAATTTGCTCTGCAACAACTGCTGGAAAAAGGTAATCAGCTAAAAGAAGAGGAACAACTCATACTGCAAAAACTCATTCTCCGATGCATGTACGGCATTATCAATGCAGCGAGGAATGCTGCTTAATTGGCTTCTGGCTTTTGGCTGCTAGTTGCTGGCTGCTGGCTTGTTTGAGCAGAGTTCATATTTTTTGGACGGATCAGCGATCATGGGTTATTGAAAATCAAAAATGTTTTGATTTGTGTAGTAAGAAGATCAAAGGTTATTAAGGTCCGTAGAATCGAAATATTAATTTCGGAGCGGACTCATTTCTATATTGTGAAAAAAAATTATCTTTAATTTATATTTTCAGTACACCATCATTTTAAACTCACTAATTATGACTGCGAGGGTATTCTTCATCATCATCCCTTTCTATTTATTTGGGCATCTTTCACTGCTTGCACAACACCTGCAAACTGAGGTTTCATTTTCACAATTCATGGAAGAATACAGTGAACTGGAAGAAGCTACCCTACTTACTTCTGATCAGGAGGAATGGGGAGTTTTACAGTGGATAACAAACCTTGAACACAGCATCCAATTGCCCGGAATTGAGGAAAGACCATTTAATCAATTGGGGATATCAACCATCGGGCAGGTGGTGCTTTGGCACAACAATAGCCCTGACGAAGTAGAGCTTGATCTATATTTGGTTCCCTTTGGTTTTAATGTGGTATCGCCTTTGCAGGATACTGTAAATGAGGATCAGGGTTACATTTTATACTATATGGAGGACGACTACATAGTTGTTGAATTCAGAAATGTTGCACTAACAGTGGAAAAAGAAATCGATAATGGTAATCTACTCTCCCGAATTAATTATAAAGTTGAAATTAACCCTGCCAACAACAGTGTAAGATTCCATTATGGGTCTTCTACAATTAGCACAGCTTTAGAATCTTACATCTTTGACAATGCGACTACTGTTGGCGTAGGTCTTGAAGCATGGGAAAAAACCGGACAGCAATTCAATAGAGCTGAGAATTTCTGGAACTTCCTGAATGGATCTCCCCATGAATTTACTCTTGATGTCCATGATGTATTAATTCCTTCACGTCCGGAAGACTCTTTTACCGCTTTTCCTCTTAATGGTACAGTCTATGAATTTGAATTCTCAAGCAAACCAACCTCAGCGGAGGACCTGAATCAGGAGCATTCATTTCTTGTATTCCCCAATCCAGGCAATGACAGACTGTACATTAATCTTTCAGAGCCTGAACTGCTGAATTCAAACCTTGAGATCTTTGATGTTTTAGGTAGAAGTATTTATCAATCCGCTGCTATGGATAAAATCCAAATTGACACTTCAGACTGGTCTGCGGGAATGTATTTTGTGAGAATAAAAACAGGCGAGAAGATTAGTACGCTTAGATGGATTAAGCACTAAGAAAAATTATTTAATTTTCCATTTTAACTACATACATGAGCACTGTTGATTATAGCCTACCGGAATTTCAGATAAGCTGGTAAAGCACTCCCGGACACACAGAAAAGTACTTATCTTTACGTAAAATTTTACAGATAATGGGTAACCAAAATAGCATAGATAGAAAGGTGAAAGAGTGGTTGAACGAGCCTTATGACATAGAGACTAGGGAGGAGGTAAAAAGGATGATCAAAAATGCGAGTGCAGATGAAATCACCGATGCCTTTTACAAAGATCTGGAGTTTGGGACGGGAGGTCTGAGAGGCATTATGGGTCCCGGTACCAATCGTATCAATAAATACACGCTGGGGAAAGCAACACAGGGGCTAAGTAACTACCTGAAGAAGAGTTTTCCCGATACTGATATATCCATAGCGCTGGCTCACGATAACAGAAACAACGCAAGGGAATTCGCCAATATCGTTGCCAATGTTTTTTCGGCTAATGGAATAAAAGTTTATTTTTTTGAAGACCTGAGACCAACGCCGGAACTTTCATTTGCTATTAGGCACCTCAATTGTCAGAGTGGTGTTATGCTTACGGCATCTCATAATCCGAGGGAGTACAGCGGTTATAAGGCCTACTGGTCTGACGGTGGGCAGGTGGTTAGTCCGCACGATAAAAATATAATCGAAGAGGTCAATGCCATTGAAAATGTAGATGCTATTGATTTTGTCGGAAAACCGGAATTGATTGAGTTTATAGGTGAGGAGATTGACCGGGCTTTTTTACAAAAAGTGAGTGAGGCTTCAGTTTATCCTGAGGTATGTAAAAAGCAAAGCGATCTGAGGATGGTTTTTTCACCTATACATGGTGCAGCAGTCGATATGGTGCCCAAAGCTATCCAAAATGCGGGTTTCAAAGCATTGCATCTGGTAGAGGAACAGTGCACACCGGATGGTGATTTTCCCACAGTGATTTACCCCAATCCTGAAGAGGAGGAAGCTTTAACCATGGCTATCGAAAAAGCCAAAGAAGTGGACGCGGAACTGGTCATGGCCTCCGACCCCGATGGGGACAGAGTGGGTATCGCCATAAAAGCCAACAATGGAGCCTACAAACTATTGAATGGCAATCAAACTGCAAGTTTACTTTTTCACTATGTGATGAATGGGTGGAAAGAAAAAAATCTGCTCAGCGGCAATGAGTACATCGTTAAAACCATCGTCACCTCACAACTACTGGATAAGATGGCGAAGGAGATGGGAATTCAATGCTACAATACACTTACCGGTTTTAAATTTATTGGTAACCTGATGACGGCTCTTGAATGCAAAGAGAAATTTTTGGTCGGGGGGGAGGAAAGTTATGGTTATCTGATTGGCGATCACGTGAGGGATAAGGATGCAGTGGTTTCCTGTGCACTGATCGCAGAGATGGCCGCATGGTACAAAGAGCAGGGAAAAAGTCTGGAAGATGGCTTAATCGACATCTATCAACAATACGGTTTTTTCAAGGAGCGACTTATTTCTTTTACCAAAAAAGGTCCTCAAGGGGCTCAGGAGATTTCCGATATGATGGAAAATTTCAGATCCAAGCCTCCTCAATCGATAGATGGCGAAGAGGTCGTCTCCATGAATGACTTTCTGAATGGTTTTGAAAAAAATCTGACTACGGGTGTTAAAACTAAACTGGATTTTCCCAAATCTAATGTGCTGCAATTTGTTACTGCATCGGGCTGTATGGTGTCTGCCCGCCCATCGGGAACGGAACCTAAAATTAAGTTTTACTTCAGTGTGAACACGCCTCTGGATGACAAATCGGATTATGAAGAGACCGAAGCTATGCTGGAAACTAAGATTAATCGGATTGCAGGAGAAATGGGGGTTTCTTGATCTTTTACTCTTGTCCTCCCCAAGCTACTTGGTGATGGATTGACTGCTTGCCCCAACTCAGTTGATAGGTTGACGGATGAGAGAGTATTAAAAAATTAATCCTGCCTTGAGAAAACCCGCTTCATTAAATCCGAGGTTCTTGCGCTGACGTCATTTCGGATTCGCAATTCTTCCAGTTCAACCATGGAGAACAGACCGTCAAGACCTTTCCTGGTGACATGATCGTCAAGACGGGTTTCTACTCTACTGACCATTGGGAGTCGATTATATCTTGTTGCTGCAGACTCCCATAGTTCTATGGCATTGACTTCCTCAAGCGCATCCCGGATAACGGGAATAAATTCAGCATATAGGGCATCATATGTAGTTCTATTCAGGTAAGTGGTGGCTGCATTGTCCTCACCCATCAGAATATCGGTGGCATCTCTGACCGACATTGAGCGAATTGCATTGGTAAAAATCGGTTTGGCTTTGGAGGCAGCAGATTCAGCAGCCCGGTTAATTCGAAGAACCAAATCTTCTTCGAGATTCTGAAATCCCGGCACAGAAGAAAGTCTTCTCACCACCTGCTGAGCTTCATCAGGAAGTAATATTTTATACACACTTTTGTAATAACCATCCTCGATAGAAAGCGTTTCGGATGCTTTATTTGCACCCTGCTCAAGCGCTTCTTTTAAGCCGGCCACCACTTCGTCTTCACCTAAGCCGACTTTGTCTTTTGCTCTGTCTATGAGACGACCAATTTGGGCTTCCATAAAAAAAGGGAACATCAATAGGATAGTTAAAAAGGTAATTGTTTTCATGTCTTTGGTTTTAGAATAAACGACAACGATATCAAAACGTATAGGAAAGGAAAATTATTAGCGCAAACCGAAAATCTTATTCCAGTCGGAAGTCTATGGTGATAGTACCGCATTGACGATCGATGTCAGATTGGGTAAAACGGAAACGCTGAGCACTCTCGATAGCTTTTCTTCTTAAATCCCCATCAGTTGTTGTTGATCCTCTTTGAGTATATTCTGCTGAGGTCACATTCCCCTGAGAATCGACACAAACTCTAACTACTACCTTACCCGTTTTCTGAGAATTATCTCTTATAGAAGGTTCAAAAAGAACTCCACGATCACCGAGACCACCCCCCACCATACCACTACCGGTACTTATACCTTCCAATCTGCCCGCATCCGGCTCGCCACCGGGATCACCCTGATTTCCTGTTTGATCTGTCTGTCCGCGGCCTCCGCCGAGAAGCTCTCCAAACTGTCGCTTGGTTTGTTCGTATTCTTCTTGTTTTTTGCGAGCCTCTTCTTCAGCTCTTCGTCTTTCTGCTTCTATGGCCTCTCTTCGCTCTCGTTCTATTCGCTCCTGCCTGATTCTCTCGGCATCCTCTCTTTGTCGCTGCTGCTCCTGTTGCTCTCTGATTCTGATTTCCTCCTCCATTTCAGAAGTAAGAATATTGTCATCAGGTGCCGGTGGTGTAACTGTTTCTTCGGGAACTTCTACAGGTTCACTTTCAACAGGGGGGGTAGGTTCTACTTCTTCATCGGGTTGTGTGTCAGGCATATCATCACCTTGTCCCACTTCAGGCATACCAAAACTAACAAGGACTCCCTCTTGCCCCGGTGGTGGATAGGTGTAGGATAAAATCGGCAACAACAAAATGAGCAATAGGGTTATAGCATAACCTATACTGAAGAACATTCCTTTCTTCTTATCCTCTTTCTCATTTGTGTTATCGACCGTGCTCATATCAGATGAAAAAAGTTATAATGACCATGGCTGCATCTGTACAACCAATTTTTATTGTCTCCTATCCACCATTATGGTATTGACCCTCATGCGGTGGGCAAGATCAAGCACATCTACTACATGCTCGATTTTTGCAGACTGATGAACAGTCACCGCAACTGAATATCTGTTGTCGGCTGACCTTCTGTCTGTCTCTGCCCTGAACTCACTCTGAAGTTGATTCAAACTTACCTCTCTTCCGTTATAAACTATTCCGCCTGTTCGGGTAATATCTATAGTCGAT
>SLKL01000347.1 GCA_007134625.1 Saprospiraceae bacterium | reverse complement strand
TACTCATCATCAAACTGAATGGGGTAATCGGTGATAGAAAGTGTAGCTTCCTGCCAACCGGTTTGATTGATGGTAAATGAAACAGTATCTGTACGTGTTTCCATTGGCTCCAAAGAAACCCTTCCTGCCGGCCTCCTTTGATCGCCAAACCGAAGCTCCATATTCACTTCTTCCGTATTGGAGGGATCGTGATTTGTTAGCTGCACCAATAATTTTCCCGTTTGATTAACAATCTGCACCGGTTGAGAAAACCATACAGAATCAATACTGACATTAGCAGTTTCTAAGGACTCCAGGTGAATTAAATTAATATTGGAAGAGGTGTCCTGAATATTTTCAAGATCAGTAATATTTTTTTGAAAATCAGATATGATGTAATACACTTTCTGATCTTGATCAAAATTTCGCAGTGCATGCTGCTGTCGTTGAAAAACTTCTGAGACCGTTCTGACTGCGGGCGAAACTTCCATTTCGTCAATCAAATCCAATGCCTGTTCACGATTGTATAGCCGCTGATGTCTGTTTTCAAAATCACCTGTCAACAAATGGAATTGATCGGACTCACCGTAGCTGTTGATAATTTCTCTCGCAGCAAAACGGGCATTATCAAAAAGACTGATATCCCTCCCCATTGACCCCATGCTAAAAGAGTTGTCAATAAAAATACTGACACCTTTGGACCCTGTCACTACCTGATCCGAAGTAGGTATAATAGGTTGGGCGAAAGCGATCACTAAAAAAGCAACTGCCAACAGGCGCATTAGCAATACCAGCAAATGCTTAAGTTTCCTCCTTTGCTGACTCGTCTCTTTTATCTCCTTTAAGAAGGCAGTATTACTGAAATAGACCTTTTTGAATCTTCTGAATTGAAAAAGGTGAATGATAATAGGAACAGCAAGAAATAGCAGCCCCCATAAAAATTGTGGGTTTACAAATTGCATATGATTACAAAGGTAAAAAAGTCAAACAACAGTATCAACGCAAAATGACAATGGTTGTTACAAAAATCAGCAAAGACTGTCAGCGAATTAAATTTATACTTTTGGAAAAAACCTTCAACTCACCATCATGGTCCTCGACTTCTACAATTACCATATAAACTCCGGGCATTGCATTTTCACCATTTACTGTTCCATCCCATCCATAGTTATCATCATTTGGCGGAAAATTTTCACGTGAAAAAACCAACTCTCCCCAGCGGCTGTAAATAGAAATTGAGTGTATTTCATCAACTCCTTGAGATGCATAAACGACAAAGCGATCATTAATTCCGTCATCATTTGGAGAAAAAGCATTAGGTATATAGATCTGAATGGAATCTTTTGAAACAAGCAATCTGCTACTGATTTCACCTTCACAGCCACCCTCACTGTTTACTTTTACCGAAATAGGAGTATCCTCAGTTACAGGTCCTGTAATGGGGTCAGGACAATTCACACAACTAAATAATCCGGAGGGACTCCATTCGTAAGTTAAATTTTCGGAGTCAATATTTAAAACTTCGAGATTCAAATTAACAGTTCCATTGCTTTCCACTGTTATTTCAGAGGGCAGAGATAAAATTATAGTTGACCGATTATCTTCGAGTTCTTCGACGACTGCCTCTGAATTACACAACTCTATACCCCTTACAACAAGTTCATAAAATCCGGGATCAAGATTAGTAAACAGCGGAAATTCCTCCCAGTTTTCACCTCCGTCAATACTGTATGAGACGACATCCTGAAGTTCACCAAAGTGAATCTCTCCTTTAGCGTTCTCACAATCCGGCGGAAAAAGTTGATAAGAAGGCAATTCTATTTTTTCTGATTCAATAAACAGACTATCCACTGACGTACACCCATTAAGAACATCTTCTACCTCGAGGAAGTACCACCCTTCAGCATTCACTATAATCCTACCTGAGCCAATATCCTCAAAATCTCCGTCAATAGTGCTCCAACTAAAGGTGTGATCACCTGAAAATGACTGTGATGAATTGGCATCTAAAACTACAGGCAATTGAATGCACCCCTCACATTCCAAACACTCAATTTGAGGAATGGGATCAGCAAAGTCTTCATCAATAGTGACGGTAACTGAGCTTTCGCAGAAATTATCATTATTGATCAAAATAATTTCATATTCACCTGACACACTGAGTGAAAACGCTGTTATATCCCCGGAAGCAATAAGGTCCCCGGAGGGGTCGTACCATTCAGATGTATAATTTCCGGCTTGTTCAATTTCCATTTCCAAAGTGGTAATGGCATCCCTACAGCTAATAGTTGTATTCCCGGATAAAGTAAAATCAGGTGATTCAATATCTTCAAGGACTACAACAGAATCCACTCCACTGCATGAATTATCTGTATTGATTACCGTCAGAAAATAAACGCCCGGTGCATCCACCATAGGATTTAATGTTGTCTCACCAAAAACAATGTTACCGTCACCCGTCTCCCATTGATAAATTATCTCACCACCCTGCTCTGAAAGACTGCCATCCAAATTTATTAAAGAATCGCGACAATTTAAGGTCATATTTTCTCCGGCATCAGCAAAAGGGAATTCAGCAGTGCTAATGATTTCTATAGAATCTAAAACTACGCAATTACTTAGGGGGTGTGTAACCGACACAAAATACCAACCCTCTTGATTCAAGCTAATTCTTAAATCAGAGGGGTCTGACAGTATATTTCCGTCAATTGTATTCCATTCTACCAAATGATCAAAGCCATCCAAAGCAATTAAATCCAACTCAATTAAACCACCACTGCAATCAAGTTGCCCGGTCTGTTCAATTTCAAAAGCGGGGAGATCAAAGCGTGAATTGATATAAATACTGTCAGTTGAAAAACAAGCTGAAAACTCATTGGTAATTGTAACTATATACCAACCTTCTTCTCTTACAAGGGGACCGGAACTATTTTCTCCGGAAACAATACCTCCAGGCGGACCATCCCATGAATAACTCAAATCCTGAGTAGTATCAGTAGTCAGCTCAATGAGAACTTCTTCATTGCCACAATACAATGAATCAGAGCTTAAAAATTGAATTATGGGGCTGACTGTATCTTCTTCAACAAAAAGCATATCAGTTGCCGAACATTGATTCTCCTGGAATATAACATTTACTGTAATGGTCCCACCGGAAAAAACCCTGATTGCAGAGGAATCTGGTAATAAATCAAAGTCAACATCACTACTTGTCCAATCAAAAACGGGGGTAAAGTTATCCGGACTTACCACAGCCTGAATAACCGTAGAACTATCAGAACAACTTATCAGTAGTGAACCCTCAAAACTAATTTGTGGTAAATCATCTGAGGGCAAAACCCGAACAGAATCAGTTGCAGCACATCCGTTAAGCGTATCTGTAACAGTTAAATAATAGGTAGCGGCCTGATCAATGGTAGGAAAAAAACTATTTTCTCCTGTTAATATATTCCCACCTGTCCACTCTATCATTAGATGCTCTGAAGTATCGGAATTACTACCATCCAAAACAATAGAGGGTGGACTGCATCCCAGAACTGTGTCTATGCCGGCATCAACAAATGGTAATTGAAAGTTCTCTGCAACTAAGATGCTGTCCCGAATGGTACAGCCGTTATCAGGAAAAAAGACTTCTGCTACATACCACCCACCGGCAGCAACTTCAATAAAAGCAGAATCGGGACTGGAGATAATTTCTCCTTCTATAGTTGTCCAACTAAAAAATCCCGGTAGGCTATCAGGATTAAGGGAAAACCCAATAAAACCAAAAGTGTTATTACAATTAATCAGACTATCACCTTGCTGAACCAAAGTAGGTAAGTTTGCCGGTAAGGAAACACTGACTGTATCGGCTGCTATGCAGCCATTTTCAGTATTGGTAACCTCCAAAACATAAATACCAGGGGATAAAATCTGGAGAAAATCTTCATCATCAGGACCGGTAATGGTTCCATCAGAAGTTGTCCATAGATAAGAAATATCAGCCCCCTGCTCACTTAGGCTGCCGTCTAAAACTATAAGACTATCATTGCAATTCCAAACTCTGTCACCTCCCGCATCAGCAACAGGAAAATCAGCTGATAAACCCACTTCAAAAAAAGCAGTATCAGAGCAACCATTAGAAAAATCGGTAACAACAAGTTGATAAAATCCGGCAGCATCAACCGTTACGACCACCTCAAAATCGGGACCAACAATATTTCCCCCTGCTGAGGCAGACCACTGATAGCCATATGTACCTGCCGGTTCTACTACAGCCTCCAATTCAATTTCAGATGCCTCACAATCAATTACCTCCTGACCGCTTATGGAGACCTCGGGGGTATCAGTATCTTCTTCCACAATAAAAGGTAATTCATCTGTTTGACAAACAATATCCCCATCATCGTAAACCAATTGCAAAAAATAGTTTCCACCTGCATCAAGTTCGATAATAGGTGTGCCCTGACCTGATATTATATTTCCATTAGGAGTACTCCAGATAAATTCTATATGATCCCCCATACTTGAAAAAGAAGCATCCAGATTTATTACGGTTTCAAAGCAATTTATCAAGCCCGGATTGTCCACTAATATTTCGAGCTCTATGACCTCCAGTTCAAGGTAAACTGTGGAATCACATTGTCCCGGTCTTTCGATAACAATCTCATAGCTTCCACTTTCAGAAAAAAACTGACCATTAACTTCAAAGGGCTCTTCATTCCAGCAAATTTTTTCTTCTAAAAAAATCTCAGCAGGCTCTTGTATTTCTACCGTCACCTCATCCTCAACCTCACAGATAGGATACATAGCGATATCATCAACAATAAATCCATTACCAACCGGTGATACATTGCCTTGGTGATTGTAAATACAAAATGTAATCGTACCGTCTGCGGGAGCAATCCAATTAGCATTCATCTGCACCCATCCCGAAAAACATGGAATAGCCGGCGGATCAAAAATATCTCCCACAAAATCCCCATCTATTGAAAACTGCAATTCAGCCTGTGGAAGAAAACCGGAAGTCAGGGTATTAATATAAGCTTCCAATTGATACTCAATTCCCTCCTGAACTTCAATATACTGACACCATACATTTTGAGGGGGAGCATTTACGCCATTTACAATAATCATATTGCCATTATTACCGGTATGATCTGAACAAAGCGGAAAATTAGAAAAAACAATATCAGGAGAGTTGGCTACCGCAAAAGCGTTACCTGCTGAAATATCATCCTCACCGTATTCATAGTCACTGTAAAAACCGGCATAACCAAAATCCAGATGAGTGTTGTAAACTATATTATGTGATTCTGACCTGCCGATAAGGGTAAAAATAGTTGGATTATCAGGCACAGTTGCTGATGTACTTAGAGAAAAAGGATTACTTACCAAATTTTCAGGCTCCCAGAAAAAATCATAGATATCTCCACTTACATCTCCATTCAAATCAACCATATCGCCTTCGTCGCAAACGAATTGATCTTCCCCTGCATCTACTTCTATCTGACAATCATCTTCAACTAAAAATACTGCGCCGAAAATCAAAGCCTCAACTTCTCCTGAAGGACCTCCTGCAATGACAGGTGTTGGCTCATCGACAATATGTATGATAAAAGGCTCATCGCAATTTCCTATATGATCAAATTCCAATAATAAAACGGTTTCACCATTTCCAATAGTAACAGCCGGACCACCCGATGCCCAAAAAACAGAGATAATTCCGGGAGCAGGAATAGTAGTTACAGTACCGGAGGGAAAGAGATCCTGAAATCCACTATAGCTTACTCTGTCGCTGTCGTATTCAATGGTAAAGGTCAGATTATTTAAAGCCGTAAAATTATTGACATATAATTCTGTACTAAAAGCTCCATTACATGGGACTTCCCCGTTTTTAACAACAAATTCAACTTGGGCACTTAAGAATATACTTGTAGTTAGAAATAGAAAATGTAAAAAGAGAGTTCTAACAACTTTCCAACGTAAAGGGAAATTTGATTTTTTACACAAAAATAAAAAACAACTCATCAGTTTACTTTTCAATTACTTAAACACAGAAAGGAATTTCAGAGTGGACCATAAGCAATGGAAACTTACCGCACTATGGTCACATCTCCCGAAAGTTGAATAACTTCACCATCTATTAATTCCAGCGTAACCACATAAACAAATACCCCATATTCGGCTTGTTCTCCATTCACCAAACTACCATCCCATCCATAATTTTCATTATTGGGCAGGAAGTTTTCTCTGCTGAATACCTTTTCACCCCACCGATCATAAATACTCCATTCGATGACCCTTACCACACTTCTATTAGTATATATCATCAGAATATCATTTATCCCATCATCGTTTGGGCTAAAAGCATTTGGGATATAAACAGAAGCATCTGCAAGTACATCAATAAAAATTTCAGCTGTAGCAGGACATCCTCTTATATCTTCAACGTATAAATGAAAAGTAGTGGGATCCATAATATCCACCATTGGTCTCAGACAATTCGGGCAATCCAGACCGCTTGGTGGCGACCATTCAATCAAATTAATATCAGAATCTGAAACATTCAGTTCAGTTTCCATTTCATAAGTTTGACCAAAACTCATAGTGTGGCTTTCAGGAAGGCTAACTATCAATTCTGAAGGTTCATTTATTTCAAAACCCATTTCGATAGTGCAACCAAGTGCATCAGTAATCAGCAAGTTATATTCTCCCACTGAGAGTTGACTAAATACCCCTTGCTCGCTAATTAAGTCCTCTTGGGAACCGTGTAGTTCATACTGATAGGGAAAACTTCCCCCCTCGACTGAATAAACGGTAAGTAAGCCCAAATCTCCCGGACAAACCGGTTGAACTACCTCCATATCAATTTCTTCAGGCAGGTCTTGTTCTACAGTTACAAAATCTTCAGCCGCACAATCATTGTCCAGATTTAGAATCCTAACTGTATAAACTCCCGGAGCGGTCACCTCTATTTCAGCCTGTTCAGCAGATCCTGAAAT
>SLKL01000141.1 GCA_007134625.1 Saprospiraceae bacterium | reverse complement strand
CCCCGAATATTAATTACTAAAACTGATTAAATAGTATTATTGTTCTTCCTTCCCTTCATCTTCCTCATCAGCATCCTCTACATCTTGCTTGGGCATCAGAGGTGCTTGTACTTCATCCTGACGTGCCTGTCCAAGATAGGAAGGCAAATCCATACCAGCCATATTGAATAAATCACTCATAGGCGGTACAGACTTATATAAGCCACTGATAAACTTACTGGTAGAATTGCCTTCATTTTCATTTTGGTTTCCGCCCTCCCAAACTGTAACTTTATCAATTTTAATATTCTTAATGGCTTCCACCTGTGTTTTAACCAAACCTTCTAGTTTATCGGCAATCATCATCAATACAGCATCTCTTGAGCTACCTCTTGAAGCCTTAACAATCTGATCAAATCCTTCTGCCTGCTTGGTCAATAGTTCGTACATACCACGCGCTTCAGCTTCTTTTTTCATGTAAATGGCATCAGCCTCACCCTTCGCTTTTCTTCTGATTTCCTCTGCCTGCGCTTCAGCTTCTATTTCCAGTTTTCTCTTAGCAATTTCTGCTTTTACGAGCACATCTGCCTGCAGTCTTGCCTGCTCCATTTCTTTTCGGGCGTTTTCTGACTTTACTTCAGCCGCATAGGCGATTTCCAACGCTCTGGCAGCTTCTACCTTTTCAGTAGCAACGGCTCTGTTATTCACCTCAGCTTCTCTTTCTCTTCTTTCAGAATCAGATTGAGCAATAGAAATTTGAGATCTGTTTTCTCCTTCTATTGATCTGGCATTGGCCTCCGCAACCCGAATTCTCTCTTCCTGTTTTGCTTCAGCCTCACCTGATATGGCAGAAGCTTCTGCGTTGGCGACCTTAATCCTTTGATCTCTTCTTGCCTCAGCCTCACCAATAGAACCGCCTCTTTCTCTTTCCGCTACACTCACTCTAGCTTCATTCACTGCCTGAGCGGCTGCTTCTTTACCAAGGGCTTCAATATAACCTGATTCATCCTGAATGTCAGTAACGTTAACGTTAATAAGAGTTAAACCAATTTTCTTTAGCTCAGAGCCAACATTATTGGTTACATTAGTTAAAAACTTATCTCTGTCTGAGTTAATTTCTTCAATGTCCATTGTGGCGACAACGAGACGCAACTGACCGAAGATAATGTCTTTTGAAAGGTCTGCTACTTCAGTTCTTCCTTTTCCAAGAAGACGCTCAGCAGCATTGGTCATGATGCCCTCTTCATTGGAGATGGCTACTGTAAATCTCGAGGGTACATTTACACGAATATTTTGTTTACTCAAAGCACCTCTCAAATCCACATCAATAGAAAGTGGTGTAAGGTCAAGGTACTCATAATCCTGAATTACCGGCCACACAAAAGCGGCACCACCGGCAAGACATTTAGCTGACCCGGAACCTGTTTTTCCATAGATTACCAGAATCTTGTCTGAGGGACATCTTTTATAACGGGTCACTGCGTACATCAGCATCAGCAATACGAGAAATACCAGACCCACGAGAATAATAAGTGAGGATTCAATCATAGTTTACGGTTTTTTTATGGTTAATTAATCAAATTTTTCTTCTAATTCTCCAATCCTGTTTACTACCAAAACTCCATCTTCCCTGATCCCTACAACAGTTACAAGGGACCCGGTGGGGAGTCTGTCGTTCGTTGGGCTTACTGCGGGTAATTCCCGTAAAACTCCCCCAATTACTATTTGAACACGCCCGGGATTATCATCTCCTTCAATGGGAAGGTACACTTCTGCTTCCTTATACATCGCCCTCTGAACGCTCCAATTACCAGATTCTGTTAGATTGTTAAAAACATAAAGTAAATAGCCCACAACGAAAAGTGCCGCTAATCCTGCAATCAGGGCGAATATGATCGCCATCAGCGCAGTACCCCCTGCATTCAATATAAGAAATCCACCCCATCCGAAAAAAGTAAAAAAAGCTACTATTCCGCGCACGGATAATAGCGTAAAATCCCCTATGGCACCGGGAGAAAAGTCGGAGTCCGCATCCATTTCAAAATCTATATCTGTATCGGAATCAAAGCCGAAAAGACTCGCAACAAAAATGATAAGGAAGAAAAAAGAGGCAATGCTCGCCGTAACAAAAAAGGATTGTTGCAGCAAACTAAGTGTTACCCACCATTCTTCAAATCCGGCAAACATAATACTAAGGTTTTGCTTTAAATTTACACTTCAAACACAAACTGAGCTCTAAAGATCGTAAAAATAATGATTTAATTGTCAAAATTTCGACCATCATTTTTTTTCATTCGATAAACAGGGTTGTAATTTTACAAATGAGATAGAATTACCGCCTTCCCCAGATAATTAAAATCTACGGTAACACCTATCCCGACACTTTCATTTTGCAAACTAACTTTTCCTGCCGTAGAAATTTCAACACCACCAATCACGGGGTCATCCTTCAGCATCAAAGGACTGTCCATATCATAGTGGACAATAGCTTTTCTGGAAAGAACTAAATGCATCAGTGCAGTAATGGCTAGACGGGATTCGGAAAAACAACCTACCTGACACCCTATACCCGCTCCTTCTGCAATCGAAACAATTTTAAGAGCTTTGAACAGACCTCCTGATTTGGATAATTTAATATTAAAATAATCACAGGCATCATTCTGCAGCAAACGGACTGCATCCTTATGGTCAAACAGACTTTCATCTGCCATAATTGGTATTGGGCTATTTTTTCGAACAAAATTTAATCCTTTCAAATCCCCTGCATGAATAGGCTCTTCGCAATGCTCTATATCGAATTTTTCTAAAGCTCGTAAAGTCCGTACTGCCTGAGCGACTGTCCATGCCTGATTGGCATCCAAACGCAATGGAATTTTATATCCAACTGCCGCCCTGATCGCTTCAATTCTTTTCAGGTCGAGATCATAAGGTCCGCCAAGTTTTACCTTTATGGAATGAAAGCCGGCATCCAGGTATTTTTTTGCTTCTTTCGCCATTTGATTGGGTTCGCCAACTGAAACTGTCCGGTCGGAGTAAACCACTTTGTCATTCGCACCTCCGAGATAAGCATAAAGGGGCATTCCGGCCAGTTTTGCATTCAGATCATAAAGTGCCATATCAAAAGCACTTTTCAAAGCGAGATTTCCGGATAAGGCTCTGTCCAGTTCCAATAATCTGTTTTCAATTTCGAGTGGGCTTTTACCTAACCATAAAGCACCCAGTTTTTCAGCAATAGGGATCTGACCTTCGAGCATTTCACCATTAATGAATGGATATGGAGAACACTCACCTAAACCGATAATTCCGGAATCAGTATGAATTTCAATCAATAAATTTCGCGCATGTGTAATAGTCCCCAGACTAATCACAAAAGGTTCAGAAAGTGGAATTACAAAGGGATAAATTCTGATCTCAGCTATTTGCATTGTTTTAGTTTTTTCGGTCAAAGTCCAAATATAAAAAACGGGTTGACAGCAACAAGCCACCAACCCGCATTTTTTTTACTCAGTGATTAATTATTGACGAATCAATCTGATTGTTTGACTTTCACCGGTTAAAGTATTGCTTATTTTCAAGAAATACAATCCCGGAGCTGCAAACTCATTTCCGGTAAGTGTAAACTGATGATGCTGTCCCTGAGCTTGAACGACAGCCGAGTGGATTAATTTGCCCAATGGGTCCACGAGATTAACTTCAAAGTCGGTTAGTTCGTTACCCAGGCTATAAATATTCACCAATTGCTGATCGGTTGCAGGATTAGGTTTGACAGCTACTTTGAAAGTTTCATCTGTAACGAAATCAATAGCATCTACTCCTAAAATATTTTCTAATGTAAGTGTCGCCGGTTGATTGACATCAAATGCAATCTCTGCTTGTGCCGGATTCTTTACCAATTGAGGTGCGCTTCCTAATTTGCTTAAGGTCTGTACACTCATGAATATATTTTCTCCCAGTCCAATATTTTCAGGATGATATACACTAACTACAATTTTACTGGCATTGTCAGCGCTTCCCTGATGCACCTGATAATGCCAGTTTGCGGGAGAATTTTCATCGAAAACAACATCCAGAATGTCATAAGGATGTATATCCAATTCAACAGTAAACTGTAAGCTTCTTGCCTGAATATCTTCAGCGAAAGTAAATTCAATTACAGGGTAATTACCTCTTTCATCTATTTGATAGAAGAGAGTCTCTGTTTCCAGACTTCTATTATCTGCAAAAAGTGCTGAGCTGTTGGCAGAATAATTCACATCACCAACCTTGATGGCATGGAAATTGGCCTCAACTATTGGCTGGCTTGAAAAATCAACTTTAAATGCTTCAGGGTCAATTTGTGCTCCCGGGCGTTGAGTAAAGATACCCATATCCTCCGGAAATACTCTCCATGAATCGCTGTTTGAAAATGATCTGATATTGCCCAGGATAAGCTCTCTCAATTCAATTAAATCCGCTACCGTAATATCTCCATCTCCAGTGACGTCAGCGGCTACAAGTTCTGTCATGGTTCGGAAAGGACTATTCCCCGAAATATGTTGTTGAATTAATAATAAATCGAGAGTAGTAACTCCATTAAGGTAGTCTTTTCTCATACTTGGTTGAATTACTCCATCACCCTCGGCCGGGATGATATACCACCCCAACTCGTATTCTCCATATAGATTGGTTTTAGCATCCGGTACCAGAGGATGGTCATCGGAGATAAAGCTCATAGTAACGCCGCTTACCGGAAGCCCATAGACATTACTTACCATACCCGAACTAAAGGTAATCAGGGAGTCAGCACAAACCAAGTGATTGTCGCGTATTACAATATATGTATTACACACATCGCTATTTCCTGCTTCATCGAAAACCCAGATAGAGACAAAAGTAGTATCTATATTATCACAGGTAAATGTTTTCAATGAATCTGCCACATCGTTGCTGTAGGCAAATCTCAAGTTTTCTCTCTTTGTACAATTATCAAAACTATTAGCATCAAAAACACTTGCGGGTAGTGTCAGATCGCCTGAGGAAGGCATCACCACTGAAGAAAGTCCGTGATAACATACAGGTGTTGGTTGTTTGCCGTCCGTAACGGTAACTTCCTGAATACACTCAGCTTTATTCCAGCAAAGGTCATCTACCATCCATTTCACTTCATGAGTTCCAAATGGAAACTTGGCATTGATGGTATTACCTGTCCCAACGACATTATCTATTTCATCAAATTCACTAATCACCTTGTAACTCCAATTCAAAAGTGAATCAGGAGTACACTCGTCTGTCGCTGAATTGGTTAAATTAATTAATCCTGAGCAACCATCTACATCTGTTGCAACAATAGTAATCGGATCACAATTGTCAATAACGGGTGGCTTCGTGGACATTACCTTAATTACCTGAGAATAGGTCCAGATTCCAACGGGTGGATAACTATTTGGATTAAAGTTGCACCAATCGAGAACGGTCCATTCTCTTACAATTTTAAAACAAGACTCTTCCTGAAAGGTGAATACCCAATCGTGGAAAGCAGCCACCGGCTTTGCGCATTGAACACCGGTGTAAGTTGGTATACCCGTTTCTGATGGGTCAGTATTGGTTACAGGGCATTCCTCAATCATAACATCAGCAGGCCATATGATATTATTAAAACCAAAAGGTTGGTCTGATTTAAAAGTTATGGTCTGAATACAACTACTTGACATGCCGGAAGGACTTATAGCTGTAAAAAGTCTCTTAATATCCCCGGCACCACATGAAATATTTTCAATTACAGATTCAGTAATGGTTCCGCCTGAATAACCACAAACACCTCCACCTGCAAAGACTCCATCTATACCTGCAATAAAAGAGGGGGCGTAGTTGGGATCATTAATAATGATCTGCTCTCTTTCTGCCTGACTATTAGCAATTTTTCCAAAAATCGACAAATCATTGGGGTGGTACTCAAAATCACAATTTACAGTAATATCAGTTGGGCAAATTAAACCCGATCCACCGGATTTATCTTCCACATACAGCAAGGACCAACACTTATTGGTATTACCGGAAAAGTCAGTGACTTTTAATTCTATCATTAATGGACTGTTTGGAATATCATTACAACAAACCTCCACAAAAGGTCTGAACTGCGTATCATCTTTAACTCCGGGTGGACAATGACCGGGGTCTTTTCTTGCTATTTTAATGGATTCAACACCGCAATTATCATAAGAGCCATCATCAAATGAGGGTGCAAAAACTTTAGCAGTTCCATTAGATCCCAGAGAAACTACTGTACTCAAGTCACAAATAGCAATAGGTACATAATTATCGACAACTTGTAATTGTCCGTAGCAAACTACTCCACCTGCAAAGACAGAATAGTTTAACACCTGACCAACTAAGTGGGGAGGTACCGTATTTCCAATAGGTGCACCCGAGGGTTGGAAAACTGTAACCGTGTAGTTACAATTATACATCCAGTTACTCAATACTTGTTGAGGGTGAATGGTAGCCTCACAATCAGGACCGGCATTTATAGTAACAGTACCGGGGAGGCATTGAGGTGCAGGACACCATGCGTAGGCTTTTTGAGCAGGTAAGCCCAAAAAGAAAACCATAATGGCCACTGAGAAAAAGGATAAAACAGGAGTTTGTAAAGCTTTTGTCATGGTTGTGTTTTTTATATTCAAAAAGGGTGTTAATTCAAATTTAGTTAACACTTATAAATAATTTACAAATATATACAGATATGCTTAAGAAAATAGAGAAATAGAGATTTTTTTTGTCTTAAAAATTTAGAGGTTCGAAATCGAAGCCAAGCAAAAAGGGGTGTAATCTATGGTAAAAATCATGCAGAAGGTCTATTGCTCAAAGCCGCATTGACAGCTCTCTGATCGACAACACCAATTATTTCTCTTTCTTTCAGAACCGGGATGATATCCAATCTGTTATTAATCATTTTATAAAAAACATCGGTGAGGGAAGCATCCAAAAAAGTATAAGCCGGCTTTTTTATGTCAAGT